>DASYTA010000621.1:0-2442 GCA_036002745.1 Cyclobacteriaceae bacterium
ACTTATTGTTATCGCAAGGTGTAGAGTTAAAAGCTGCCATCGTGGAAGCAAGTAAAACCCGTATGACACCTGTACTATTAACAGCAATGGCTGCAACATTGGGATTAATTCCGTTGGCAGTTGGATTGAATATTGACTTCGTCACGCTCTTCACTAAATTAAATCCTAATATTTTCTTTGGTGGTGATAACGTAAAATTCTGGGGTCCTCTTTCCTGGACAATGATCTTCGGTATTATTTTCGGTACATTCCTCACGTTAGTGTTTGTACCGGTGATGTACTTGTTAAGAGTGAGGTTTAAGGAGTGGTTCTCGCGAGTAGTTCTCAGGCGAGGAGAAATCGCTACTGAAGTTTCACCTTCAACAGCGGCTTAAAATAAATTTTCAAAATGAACGTCTTGGTAATTCAAGACGTTCATTTTTTATGCTAAATCGAATCATGACATTATTTATCTTCCTGGCTATCTTTTTGTTGATTGATGCCTATGTTTTTCAGGCAGTAGTCAACGTAAGCAAAGATTGGTCTCCGCTTTGGAAACAATTGATTCGTTATGGATTCTGGTTTCCCACCTTAATAAGTGTTATAGGTTTACTGTGGTGGACATTTAGCGACCCGTATAAAGGCACAGACTACTTAAGAATCTACATATTAGCTGGTTCAGCTATTCTATATTTTTCAAAACTGTTTGCTGTTCTTTTCTTATTCATTGATGATTTGCAGCGAGGAGTAAGATGGGTTGCCAACTACTTTACGAAGAGCTCTTCTAATTTACCTGGTGATCCAATCACTCGTTCAGAATTTCTTTCTAAAGCGGCATTAGTTGCCTCGGCAGTTCCGATTGGCCTTTCTGTTTATGGTGTGGTTACTGGTGCTCACGACTATCGTGTTAAACGTGTAACACTAAAACTCCCTAATCTGCCTAAATCGTTTGACGGAATCAGAATCGGCCAAGTTTCGGATATTCATTCAGGAAGCTTCTGGAATAAGACTGCAGTGAAGGGCGGCGTTGAAATGCTAATGAATGAAAAGCCTGATTTGATTTTCTTTACAGGTGACTTAGTAAACAATGAAACATCAGAAGTTAAAAATTACATTCCAATCTTCGAAAAATTGAAAGCTCCACTCGGAGTTTTCTCCATCACTGGGAATCATGATTATGGGGATTATCATCCTTGGGCCACAAAGGAAGCCAAAAGAAAAAATTTCGCTGACTTGATTGAAGCACACAAACTTCTTGGCTACGACTTGCTGATGAACGAGCATCGCATCATAGAACAAGGCGGAGAAAAGCTTGCTATCATTGGAATTGAAAATTGGGGAGCAGGACGTTTTTCAAAATATGGAAAACTCGATCAGGCTTATTCTGGCACCGACGAAGCTGCAACGAAAATTCTCCTTTCACATGATCCGACCAGTTGGGATGCTATTGTGAGGCCGACCTACAAAGATGTTGACCTTACCTTATCGGGCCATACCCATGGCTTTCAGTTTGGTGTTGAAATTGCTAATGTGAGATGGAGTCCTTGCCAATATGTTTACAAGCAGTGGGCAGGGCATTATCAGGAAGGTGATCAACATTTATATGTCAATCGAGGCTTTGGATATCTCGGTTATCCAGGACGAATCGGTATGCCTCCTGAGTTGACGATAATTGAATTGAAGAGAGCTTAGAAGTCACAGGTTGCATGTTGCCAAATTATACGTCTTGATACCGTATACTTGGAACATGAAACCTGCAATTTAAGACTTGATTATTTTTTCTTCAATTTCTTTTCCTCAATAATGTAGGCTAATCCTAAGCCTATTCCTCCGAAGACAAAAATCATTGAGAAATAAGCCGTTATTTCTTCTACATTCAAAACACTTTCTAAAATATGTCCGAAGAGCAAACCTGTTCCAGCTCCGATGAGAAGCAGTGATGCCCTCAATGTACCAGCTGTAGAACTTTCCTTCTTAAAGATAGCCGGATCGATTCCTTTGTCAATCATTGCCATCCGCTCCAAATTCATAAATTTCCTGATATAGACGATCATGATAAACAATCCGATTGACAGGATTATTGGAATTGTTACTCCTATTATTGCAACTTCCATAATTTTTAAGTTTTAATTTGTTTCTGGCTCTTTGACGCAGGGCCATGATCTCCGGTTACAGGTCACCACGATCAAATTCCTAAAATTTAATCACCTGCAAAGATGTAACTTCATTACAAAAATAGGCGTCCAAGAGGCAGTGATCACAACGCAGGAGGAATACTTATTGATTGACCGCATTATTGCGGGTGAAGAAGCTTTGTATGCTACTTTGGTGGATAGATACAAAAGTTATGCTTACACCATTGCTCTTAAAGTAGTTGAAAACAGGGCTGAGGCAGAAGAAATTGCACAGGATGCCTTTGTTAAGGCTTTTCATTATCTAAAGAAATTCAATCGCGAAGCCAAG
>DASYTA010000622.1:0-2427 GCA_036002745.1 Cyclobacteriaceae bacterium
ACTTATTGTAATTCGGTTAATGATGTCGAGCGGGATATCTATTTCAAACACCTTTTCATCAGTATTCGTTTCTGCGATAATTCTATACTCCTCTTCGCAGCGATACGGCCATCTTTTTGTGAAGGGCATTTTATTAATATCGATAACTGAATTTTTCTTCTCAATGTCACTTAATTTCCTGTACTCAACCTTCTTGTGAATCACGTTAGGGAATTTGTTTATAATCGATAAAAGTTTGGTTGCATTAAATTCAATGACGCAGCCGCTAGCTCCATTGGAATAAGTTTTCCAATGATGAATCGTTTCGTCTCCACACGAAAAGCAAACAATAAATAGTCCCTTGACTTTTTTTCTTTTCTTATACTCTAAGATAATCTCAGCATCATTTCTGTCGTCCCACGACTTTGGATCTAGCAGCGTGAGTTTCTTTCGCTGTAAAAGGTCAAGCAGAATGGGTAAAGTAGTAAACCTACTTAGTTTTTGAATCGGTTCTGATTTCATTTTATATCCCTTGAGTCATGATCGAAGATCTGATGTCATTCAATAATTTATTCTTTGTGGAAAAAAATCCGACTCATTTTTTCAATTTCTTCATCGTCTTTGTTTGTTAGAAGAAATCTGTCAGCCTCTCTTTTAATTTCTTTCATACTTCTATTTGGATGTTCTTTTTTAAGATATCTAGTGATTTGCATTACTCTGTCGTTTCGAATCCTTGGATTTTTATTTTCTTCTTTATATTGGGTAACAAGGTGATTGAAGTATTGAGTGCAGTTCATGCAAATATATAATTTAGAATTACCCTCAACAGTTTCTTGAAGTTTTTCCGTTGCATTAGCAAAATCATTCGTTAGTAGCAGGGTTTCAAAAAAGGCACTATAACTTGCTTCTAGTTCAATGTCAACAGCGGTGTTAATAGGTCCGATATACCCGTAAAAAGGACAAGCTTCCCATGGCTTATACATATTCAATAAATAACCTCCGTAGCATGTTGCAAGGGAGATAAATAAATTATTTTTAGTTTGTTTATTTAAATTTCTAAGGGGTTCTTTTATGTCACTCCATTCCAGAAACTCATCGTTTGATAGAACGAGACCGTTTTTATTACCATGTATTTCAAAATGAATGAAGGGAAGAATACCATTAGGTATTAACTCATTGATGCGTTTCAATGAATTAAAAAAAGTAGACCGCGAATTAATATCTATTAATTCAACGGTGATGCTGGGATCTTTAAATGCTATATATTTTATCCTTAATTCAATCTCTTCTCCTGTTCTTCTATCTCCTTCCGGTAATGATTGAATTATGAAAATCCTGTTAAAGTAAACGTTCTCCGTTTCCGACTCTGAAGCCATAATACCTGTTAGCATGATTTAGTCTTATCGGCCAAATCATCTAAGTTAAATTTTATCCTTTCACCGGCTCACGATGACCAACCCATGTAAAACGTTTCGTTACATATTCGGGATTGGTGAATGAAGCATTGCCTGATGGATTTCCTCCCGTTACATGAAAGTCGCTGAAGGCTGCATTTTGATTCATGTAAATTCCTCCAGTAAGATTAAATGATACCGGCGTTGCAGCCATTGCCATGGCATCAGCAATTTTTTCATGTACGTCCGTGCTGGTCGTGTAAGCACCACATGAAATTGCTCCGTGTTGCTGCGCCATTTCTTGAGCGAGTGCAATGGATTGATCCGTATTTTTTGTTTTGATGAGTAATGCAATCGGGCCAAACAATTCTTTGCTATAAATTTCTTTTTTACTCGCGTCAAGTTCGATAACTATTGGTGTTGCAGTGCGTGCATTTTTGAATTGTGGATTTTCAATAGAATGTGATTTAAGCAATACTTTACCAGACAGCTTCTCTGCCTCAATCACTCGTTCACTTGTTTTTTTATTTTGTATGGCACCTAGGACGAATGGCCCAGCTTTAGGGTTTTCAACCAGGCCGTTGATTTGCGCGATAAATTTTTGAGCGAAATCATCAAACGAAATTTTTCCAGCGGGAGAATCAACACCGGCTTCAGGGATATAAAAATTTTGTGGAGCAGTACACATTTGTCCGCTGTAGAGATTAACAGAGAAGGCAAGATTTGTTGCAGCTTTGTCAGCGTCTTCAACTGAATCAATGATCACTGAATTTACTCCAGTTTTTTCTGTAAATACAGTTTTACCAGGAAGCGCTTCGAGATAAGAACCAAATGCGGAGTTGCCAGTGAAATCAATAAGCTTTACATCTGGATGCTCGGCTAATTCTTTGGTGATCATTTTGTCGAAAGTGTCAACTGCAAGTTGACAAACGTTCGGATCGAGATCATTCTCTGCAAGCACATTTTGAATTTCAGCAACAAAAATCGCGATGGGTAAAATCGCACCAGGATGTGGCTTTACAATTACAGGGTTGCCTGTGATCAAGCTCCCATA
>DASYTA010000623.1:0-4588 GCA_036002745.1 Cyclobacteriaceae bacterium
CGGAACAAAAGGTGTGGAAGATATTTATGTGTGTCTTAAGAAAAACGATCGATGGACGGAACCAATTAATCTTGGTTCGTCAATTAATACTTCATTGCAAGAGTGGACTCCATCAATCAGTACCGATGGAAAGACAATTTATTTTGCTTCGAATCGACAAAATGGATTGGGAGGGTTTGATATTTATCAGTCTACCAGGTTAGATGATAGTTGGACATCATGGACCGCTCCTTTAAATATGCAACAACCACTCAATTCAGAAGCTCGCGAACTTTTCTTCCGACCAACAATTGGAATGAATTTGTTTACAACGACTCGTAACAGCGATGGCTATGGCGATATCCGAGCGCTGATCGATTCAATTCAGCTAAAACAAACGGACACTGTTAAAATTTTGGAAGTGCATCACGATGTAAGCTCAATCGGGAATAAAAGTGTTATCATTTCAGGAAAAGTAGTCAACTCAAAAACTAACGCTGGTATTAGCACAAAGATTTCATTTAAGTCGGACTCGTTGTATGAAACAACTTCTTCTTCGGACGGAAGATATCAACTTACAATCCCGGCCACGAAAGTCTACAATATCGAAGTTCAGTCTTCCAATTTTGTAAACCTCTCTGAGCGACTTGATATTCACACCTTCGAGTTAAAAACATTAGAGATGAACTTCAAACTTCAACCTATTGAGGTTGGGGCAGTTGTTAACTTAAAAAATATTTTGTTTTACATGGGTACAACCAGTTTGCTGGAAGAATCTTATCCAGAACTAAATGTTATTGTCGAATTTCTGAAGAACAATCCCAAGGTTGAAATTGAATTGAATGGTCATACGGATAATAGGGGAGACGCAAAGAAAAACCTAATCCTTTCGCAACAGCGAGTTGAGAGAATTAAATCTTACTTAGTTTCAAAAGGAATTGGCTCAAGACGAATAAAAGGCAAAGGCTTTGGAGGCACTAAACCCATTGCTACCAACGATACTGAAGAGGCACGCAAGCTCAATAGAAGAGTCGAGTTTGTAATTCTCAAGGATTGAGTTGAATACCGTTTTAATAACCTTCAGCTTTGTCGTCTCCTCGTGTATAATCGGCTCCGCCTTCCAATTTACCATTGGGTAAAACTAAAATTGCATCGACTCTCCCGAAATTTTTTCTTGACGTTACCTTGTGGCCTAGCGAAGTTAAATTCACGCTGTCTTTTTTACTGATGGCGCGTTCCTCTTCGGTGATTACATCGGGCTGCCATTGACTATGAACTCGTCTTGCATCCACGGCTTCTTGCATGCTCATGCCATATTCCGTTACGTTTAGAATTGTTTGAAATACAGAAGTAATAATGGTAGAGCCACCGGGTGTTCCTACAACCATAAACAAGTCTCCATCCTTTTCAAGAATGGTCGGTGTCATGGCACTAAGCATTCGTTTGCCAGGCTCTACTTTATTAGCTTCAGCACCCATCACTCCATACACATTCGGCACACCTGGCTTAGCACTAAAGTCGTCCATCTCATTATTAAGAAAAAAGCCAGACCCACTCACCACCACATAAGAGCCGAACCAACCATTTAAGGTAGTAGTTACCGCTACCGCATTTCCCTTTGCATCTACAATTGAAATATGGGTTGTCTCTTCCGATTCATACCCCGCAATTTTTCCTTCTCTGATTTCACCGCTAGGCGTAGCTTTTTCCGGATTAAAATTGCTCATGCGCTCATCGTTGTACTGATCGTCCATTAATTCTTTGGCAGGAACTTTATAGAATCCAGGGTCGCCTAAATATTTTGTTCTATCGGCATACACTCTCCGTTCAGCTTCCACCATTAAATGAATCGATTCAGTTGAATTGAATCCCCAACTTTTCATCGGATAAGGTTCTACGCATTTCAATAATTGAATAAGGCAAACACCGCCACTTGAGGAAGGAGGCATAGAAATCACTTTGTATTTCTTATAGTTTGCAGTAAGAGGTTCGCGCCAAATTGATTTATAGTTCTTCAAATCTTCCATGGAGATAAGTCCCTTGCCACGCTGCATTTCCGCCACCAAGTCTTCTGCAGTTTTGCCTTCGTAAAATCCTGCGCGTCCGTTGTCTCGAATCCGTTCAAGGGTGTGAGCTAAGTCTACAAACTTCACGGTGTCGCCCACTTTCCAATTATCGCGCAATAAGAATTCTGGCTTTATAGTATTGTTCTTTAACAGATACTCTCGCATTTCATTAAACCATTTCGTTTCGCGAGAAGTCAATGGAAATCCTTTTAAAGCCAGATCAATTGCAGGTTGTACTAAATCTTTCCATGGAAGAACTCCAAATTTCTTATGAGCTTCAGCCATTCCATCGACAGACCCGGGAACACCTGAAGCAAGATGACCTTCTGTACTGAGATGAGGCACAACATTTCCATCTTTATCGAGATACATGTTTGTAGTTGCTTTAGCGGGTGCGATCTCACGATAGTCAAGCGCCGATACCGACCCATCTTTCATTCGTGTTACCATATAGCCACCACCACCGATATTACCTGCGGCTGGAAATACTACAGCGAGAGCAAACTGTACTGCAATTACTGCATCAATAGCATTTCCTCCTTTTTTCAATATGGATACCCCCACTGCTGATGCTAAAGGGTGCGCGGATACTACCATGGCCGAATCAGCAACTAATCCTGTTACTCTATCTGTCTCTTCAGATGTGCAGGCAGCGACAAACCACACCAATAAAAGGATGTAAAGGCTTTTCATGGAATATATTTTTTGTTTTGAAAGCTAAATGTATTATTTCCCAGTGAACAAAAGTAAATTTAATTGGAAATCAGTCTCGTTATTGAATAATTTGATGAAATGGGATTAAGAAAAGAAAAAGCTGCAAGGCTGAAACTGGCCATCTTGGATGGTACTTTAAAACTAATAGGTAAAAAATCTTTTGATGATCTTTTGGTAGACGAGATTTGTGCCAAAGTAAAAATTTCAAAAGTTACCTTGTTCAAATATTTTCCTCAGAAGGAAGATATTTTGTTGTATTACTTTCGACTTTGGTGTTTAAAACGAGCTGTTGAATTGAACGACAAATCGAAGGAAGGTTTGGCAGGAATTAATTTTTTGTTCGACAAGTTGAGTGAAGATGCTGAAACACATCCAGGAATTATTTTGAGTTTGTTTGCCTACCTCGCAGATTTAAGACGAACACTCCGGCCTTTTCCTGTAAAAGTGGAAGAGAAAAAATTACTTTTTCCAGATGTTGAAAATATTGGAACTATAGAAATTCAATCGGTAGATCAGATGTTTGAGAAATTTGCGTTGGAAGCAATTTTCAAAAAGGAAATAACCAAGACTTCATCCACGAGAGACATCACACAAGTTTTGATTTCTGTTTTTTATGGTTCTGTGTTGACAGCTCATATCAATCAAATCTCAACTTTGAAAATTTTTTTCAGGAAAAACGTGGAATTAACAATGAAGGGTCTGCAGTAATCGTTGGTACGATTATTTCATAGTTACTGTCTTAGTGCGTCTCCGTTCAAATAAATGGATATGCCTTGTTCCAACAGGAATGTCTATTAAATATTTGTTTCCTTTTGCCCACACCTTATGGTACTTTGGCTTTAGCACTTTGGTATTTCCTTTAGAAGACTTACAAGAGCCAATGCCGAAGATTAAGATTGACAAGATTATTAATCGCATTTTGATTTTACCAACGCTCTAAAATAGCCTTTTATTTCTACTTATAAATATTTTACCTTCGGGTAAGTTCACAAGATGAAAAATTTCGACACACTCTCTGAGGCCATTCAAGACTTAAAAACACGCGGATATCATAACGATTTTAATTTGCATCCTGAATGGATCGAATGCCCGCCCATGAATTTAAAGTTTAAACCGACAGAATTCCATGTGGATGAAATTTATCGATTTGAGGGAGCTACCAATCCTGATGATAGTTCTGTTCTTTTTGCTATTCAATCAAGCAATGGAGTGAAGGGTGTTCTTGTTGATGCTTACGGTGTTTACTCTGATTCTCTAAGCCAGGAAATGGTTCAAGCCTTGAAGATTGATAAAAACACATTGCATTAATTTCCTGGTTATTTTCTCACTAATAAATTTAAAAGATGCCTTTTCAATATTTAAAATCTGAAACGAGTAATGGAGTTGCTACGATTACACTGAACAGGCCGGAGGTGTACAATGCTTTGAATGACGAAATTAAAATTGAATTGCAGGATGCATTTAAGTCAATTGCTAAAGATGACAATGCTAGAGTAGTCGTGCTGACGGGTGAGGGGAAAGCATTTTGTTCAGGCCAAGATCTGAAGGCTAGCTCTTCGCAGGGGAAACGTTCGTTTCTTGAATCTCTGCGCAAAGGATACAATCCATTGATATTAAGTATGCGCAACTTGCCGAAGCCAATCGTCTGTAAGTTAAATGGCGTTGCAGCTGGAGCAGGATGTTCAATTGCATTAGCGTGCGATATTATTGTGGCTGCTGAGGAATCGTCGCTCATTGAAATATTTATAAATATCGGCCTCGTGCCTGATTCAGGGTCTTCCTATTTTCTCCCAAGGATGGTAGGCATGGCGAAAGCATTCGAACTGTGT
>DASYTA010000624.1:0-4647 GCA_036002745.1 Cyclobacteriaceae bacterium
AGAAAGTAAAAGTTACGGTGATGGAAGTAGATGTGTCACGTAAGCGTATTGCTTTGTCGCTGAAGAGTGATCCATTTGGTGCTAACCCAAGTGCAAAAGACAAATCTGAAGCATATTCTCCAAGATCAAAACCTCAAGTGATTAAAGAGGAAAGTATGGAGGATAAGCTTGCGCAGCTTAAGAATAAGTTTAAGAGGTAATAATCTCACGTCCTAAATCTAGTTTAAGTAGTTTTGCAGAGCATGCATACATTTTTTCAGCGCCGAATATAGATTCTCGTTCACCTAACTTCATTAATGGCCCAAAGCCCTTTATTGAAAGTAAGCTTTCCAATTCATTGAAGTGTATAGGGTAGGGCACCCAGACGTTAGCCTTCTCGATTTCATATTCGACAATGATTATCTGACCGTTTTGCTTCAGTGACTTTTTGAGATTCTCTAGGAATGATGATTTGTCTTTTATATAATGAAGTGAATTGGCCATCAATACGCCATTAAGGTTGGTGAATTGAAAAGAGTCATTAACGAAGTCTGCTTTAGTAAACTCTATCGCGACATTGTTAAAACTTAGTTCTAATGATTGCTCTACTTTGTCAACTGCATAGATTTTGCTTCCGTCGCCAAGAAAAGAGGCTAATGCTTTTGTGAACAGCCCGTTGCCACAACCAAGATCTGCCCAAGTCGAATTATCGATTTTTTCGTGGAAACCCGATTCAATTAATCTTATGCCCTCGGTGACCTTCACAAGCAGTTTATTTTGAAAGCCAAATAAAACAAGTTTGACTGAATGAATTAAAACAGTGTAGCAAAATCTTCGCCCTTTAAATGCCATTTGGTCGATAATTCTTACCTACCAATCTAAATCTGATGCAAGGCAATTGCTATTGTTCTTATATTGTGTCATAATTACACATTGATAAAAAGCATCACTTTATGAAATCATCACTCTGTTTTTTCTGTGTTCTTTTAGCCTTGGCATCTTACGGTCAACAATGGACGGAAAAGAAAAGCGAAGGCTTTTCAATTGTTACTAACCCAAAAGGACAAACACTAGGCTATTCTTTGTCATCAGGAATTAAAATTGTAACGGTTGATGGTTTAGCATTTAAGGACCTCAATAAAAATGGGACCCTTGATAAATACGAAGACTGGCGCTTGCCGGTAGACGAACGAGCAAAGGATTTGGCATCTAAAATGTCGGTTGAGCAAATTGCCGGCTTAATGCTTTACAGCGGGCACCAATCTATTCCTGCCCGGTCACGAGGTTTTGGAAGTGGAACATACAATGGAAAGCCAATAGCTGAAAGTGGTGCGCTCTCTTCCGACTTATCGGATCAACAGAAGAAATTTTTAACAGACGACAATCTAAGGCATGTATTGATCACTACTATCGAGAGCCCCGAAGTAGCAGCGAAATGGAATAACAATATGCAGGCTTTAGTGGAAGGCCTTGGGTTAGGAATTCCAGCCAACACCAGTTCAGATCCGCGTCATGGCGCGATTGCAAACACCGAATATAATTTAGGCAGCGGAGGAAAAATTTCGATGTGGCCTGAGTCACTTGGATTAGCAGCTACTTTCGATCCAGGTTTGGTTCAAAAGTTTGGTGAGATTGCGAGTAAAGAATATCGCGCACTGGGAATTACGACAGCGCTCTCACCCCAAATTGATTTAGGAACGGAGCCACGGTGGAACAGGATCAACGGTACATTCGGGGAAGACCCAAATTTGTCTGCCGATATGGCCAAAGCTTATGTTGACGGATTTCAAACATCTAGCGGGAGCGAAGAAATAAAAGATGGATGGGGCTTTCATAGTGTGAATGCAATGGTGAAACACTGGCCGAGTGGCGGACCGGAAGAGGGTGGAAGAGATGGTCACTTCGCTTACGGAAAATTTGCCGTTTATCCAGGTAATAATTTTAATACACAGATGGTTCCTTTTCTAAAAGGCGCATTCAACTTGTCGGGAAAGACAAAGATGGCATCGGCTGTGATGCCTTATTACACGATCTCTTATGATCAGGATAAGACAAACAATGAAAACGTAGGGAATGGCTTTTCTAAATATATCATCACCGATTTATTGAGAAAGAAATATGGATATGATGGTGTGGTTTGCACCGATTGGCTGATTACGGGCGATGAAGGAAAAGCTCCGGATATTTTTGCTGGAAAGTCCTGGGGCACGGAAAAACTCTCGATTGCAGAGCGTCATTATAAAGTTATCATGGCAGGAGTTGATCAGTTTGGTGGAAACAACCTCGCTGGGCCTGTGCTGGAGGCATATCAAATCGGTGTGAAAGAGCATGGTGAATCGTTCATGAGAAAACGTTTTGAAGAATCTGCTGTACGGTTGTTAAGAAATATTTTTCGTGTTGGTCTTTTCGAAAATCCTTACCTGGATATAACAACCTCAAAGAGTGTAGTTGGTAATCCCCAGTTTATGACTGCTGGGTATCAAGCTCAGTTGAAGTCAGTAGTTCTATTAAAAAATAAATCCAAAATTCTTCCGCTGAAGAATAACATAACTGTTTATATCCCTAAACGAGTCTATCCTGCTGGCCGAGATTGGTTTGGAGTTGTAACGCCAGAAAAGATTGAATATCCAGTAAGCCTTGATATTGTAAAAAAATATTTCAATGTAACAGACGATCCATCGAAAGCCGATGTAGCCATCGTAGTTGTTAAAAGCCCGGAGGGAGGAGTTGGTTACAGTAAAGATGATCGCGAGAAAGGTGGCAATGGTTATGTTCCTATTTCACTTCAATATGGTCCGTACACAGCCTCGACAGCGAGGGAAAAGAGTATTGCAGCAGGTGATCCGGTCGTTGATCCAACAATAACCAATCGGTCGTATAAGGGAAAAGAAGCAACAGCCTCTAACGTCACTGATCTGAAATCGATTCTTGACACTAAGGAGGCAATGAAAGGAAAGCCAGTGGTGGTTATCGTGCAGGGAAACAAGCCAATGATCTTTACCGAATTTGAAAAACAAGTAGATGGAATTTTGTATGGATTCGGTGTGATGGACCAAGCGATAATGGATATACTGTCAGGCAAAGCTGAGCCTTCAGGGTTGTTGCCCGTTCAGATGCCCGCCAACATGGAAACGGTTGAGCAGCAGGCAGAAGATGTTCCGCATGATATGAAAGTGCACGTGGATAGTGAGGGGAATGCGTACGATTTTGCTTTTGGCTTGAATTGGAAGGGAGTGATTAATGACAAGCGAGTTGCGATTTATAAAAAGAAACCAAAATTTTAATTTTTAGTTTAGTTGAGAAAGAAAAAGGTCTCGAGGATTTCCTTGGACCTTTTCTTTTATCATGCATTCTCATATTGCTCCCGCAACACTTTGACTGCCACAGGTAATTCAGTTTCTAAATTATTCCATTTGCACTCCAATGAGATTCTTCCTTTGTAATTGATTTTTTTTAATGCATTGAAGTAAGGTTTGAAATCATCACCCTTTACACCCGGAGCGGTGCGATCTTGTTTTTCTGCAATATGGCAATGAACGAGATGTTTTTTGTATTTAACGAGCTCACTCGCTGGATCATTTTCTTTGAGCGCATGGTAGATGTCGCACATCAATTTCAAATTGGGATGCTGAACAGCTTCAACAATTTCCACAGACTCTTTTAATGTGTTAAGAAAATTTGTCTCCGATCGATTAAGTGTTTCAATAGCAACCGTGATGTTGTGTTTCGCTGCAATAGGCGAGAGCTGTTTGCATAATGAAGTGAATTGTTCTTTCGCTTTCGAGCGATCGAAGCCATCAGGAATAGTTCGCGAGCCACTGCTACCGAACACAATTAGTTTTGCTCCAATAATCTCAGCGCGTTGAAAAGCAACAGATGCATACTTTACAATTCCTTCGTGATTGGCTTGATCACCAACCGATTTTAATTCCTTCGGTATAAAAACATTAAAACACTCTACAGGCAAAAGTTGGGTAGCGGCAAGTGCATCAAATTGGTTCTTAAACTCAGCATCCGACTTATCAGGCATTAATAAATTGGCAACTCCAGATTCGATATAAGTACAACCCGATTGCTTTGCTAAGGAGCTTTTATCCCAGTTTCCGCATAAGCCGATAGTAAGTGTTTTATTTTCCTTTAACTCATTGAAAGAAAAAGAGGGAAGTGAAACTGCAGCTAGGGAAAAACCAGTAGATGTTATGAATTCTTTGCGAGTCATCGTTAAGTGCTTTGATTACAATATAAAGATATCAAACAAAAAGGCCTCGAATCATCGAGGCCTTAATCTAAGTATTTGTAATTTCCTTACTTCTTTTTCTTAGCTGCTTTCTTCGCTACTTTTTTAACAGCCTTCTTCGCTGACTTCTTCACAGCTTTTTTAGGAGCAGATTTCTTGACTGCTTTCTTCTTAGCAGCTGGCTTGACCTTTTTCGCGGCAGTTTTCTTTGCTGGCGCTTTAGCTACTACAGCTGCCTTGGGTTTTGATTTGCCCATAGCATTCAAAGCGCTTCCTGCCTTAAACCATTCAATCTGATTTTTGTTATAGGTATGGTTCACTAAAATCTTTTCGATCTTTCCATCGCTGTGGTGAATAACAATGGTCAATTGTTTTTCTGGTGCAAAAGTCATTAAGCCGGTGATATCGAAAATATCGTCTTCACGGATTTT
>DASYTA010000625.1:0-6430 GCA_036002745.1 Cyclobacteriaceae bacterium
GCCGATGGTGCGCCCAAAGATGGCAAGGTGACGATCTACGAATTGAAATCTTATCTTGATGATCAAGTGCCTGAGCTCACAAGAAAATTAAAAGGCAAACCGCAGTATCCATATACTTTTTCTCGCGGTCAGGATTTTCCCGTAGTGATCGATCAGCATTGAAAAACGGTCAAAACCTTGCATATCTGATTTTTTCTTGCTTAATTTTGTAATTACGTTCTCACACATTTTTAAACTTGCAGGATGAAAGAAGCCAGTTTGGTTAAATTTTATTTTGCTAGGTATTTTTTCCTTGCATTTGGATTATTGCAAGGCCTAGCAGCGACAATGCTCTTACTACAATTTCAAGACACACCTAAAAACAGGTTTGCCGTCTTTGTGCTCTTCACATTGGCGATGATCTTGTTTTCGATTCACTTCCTTGTGTTTTCGAAAGTGAAGCGAGTGGCCATGAGCAAAAAGAAGATCTCCGTTGTTTTTGGTCATCGCACCAAGCAATACGACTGGGATGAAGTGAAGGAATTGAAACTCATTCACTTTCTGAATATTTGCTCCCTTAAACTCAAGGGCAAAAAGAGAATTTATTTTTTGCCAGCGCACGATAGCGAGGCGCTCTTTGGCTTGTTTACAGCTGAGCCTGAGTTCTACGCAAAGAAAGTAAAAGCTTAAGCTTTGATTATTGGTGAAAGACACTTGATTTAATGATCAAGCCGCTCTGTATTTCCAGCATTTCACCCACAAAGAGATCGTCTTCTCCATTTACATGACGGATGTATTCCATGAACACACGGTTGTCATGAGGAGTAAGTCGTACGATGGTGTAACGTAATGAAGGTAATCGATTGAATGCATCTTGCCACCATGATTGCAAAGCTTTTTGTCCTTTGATCAATCCATTAGTTTCAGGATGGAGAACCTTTAACTTCGGACTAAAGTGTTCTGCATTGTCATCATAAAGAGAAAGCAAGCTTTTTAAGTCTTTATTGTTGAAAGCCAAAAACCAACGTTTTGCTATTTCATTTAATTCAGAATCACTCATTGAATTAATCAAGAACGTGAAGCGTAACCCAATAACGATAAGCTACCAAAGCCTTATCAAGTTTGGATAGCCGACTGATGTCGCGCTTGCTGTACTTTGGAAGTATAAGCCGGTTCAGTAGTGCAAGTATCTTGAAAACAGGTTTCATCTGTTATGGTTTATTTCAATACACCTAGTTCTTTTCCAACTTCAGTGAATGCCTTGATGGCCTTATCCAAATGATGGCGTTCATGGCCCGCAGAAATTTGTACGCGAATGCGCGCTTTGCCTTTGGCCACCACAGGAAAGAAAAATCCAATTACGTAAATTCCTTTTTCCAATAGTCGCTCGGCGAATTGCTGTGCCAACGGAGCTTCATACAACATGATGGGCACAATTGGATGTTCACCGGGTTTAATATCAAAACCAGCTTTTGTCATTTCAGTTCTGAAATATTTTGTGTTTTGCTCGAGCTTATCGCGGAGGGCTGTAGTTTCGGAAAGCATATTGAATATTTCTATCGAAGCGCCAACAATAGATGGAGCTAAGGTGTTTGAAAATAGATAAGGACGAGAGCGTTGGCGAAGCAATTCAATGATTTCTTTTTTCCCGGAAGTAAATCCACCAGATGCCCCACCAAGAGCTTTTCCTAGTGTGCCAGTGATAATATCTACACGATCCATCACACCGCGATATTCAGGCACACCACGACCTGTCTTTCCAAGAAAGCCGGTTGAGTGGCATTCGTCTGTCATTACTAATGCTTCATATTGATCGGCGAGATCACAAATTTTATCTAGCTGAGCGATAGTTCCATCCATGGAGAATGCGCCGTCGGTAACAATAATGATCTGATTGGCTCCGGCTTTTTTCGCGTCTTCCAATTGTTGCTTCAAATCTGCCATATCGTTGTGCTTGTAGCGATAGCGCATGGCTTTGCACAAACGAACACCGTCAATAATGGAAGCGTGATTTAATTCATCTGAGATAATCGCATCTTTTTCTCCCAACAAAGGTTCAAACACACCACCGTTAGCATCGAAAGCAGCAGCATATAAAATGGTATCTTCCGTGTGGAGAAATTCTGAAATCTTTTTCTCCAACTCTTTGTGAATGTCTTGCGTGCCACAGATGAAACGCACAGACGACATACCGAAACCGTGAGTGTCAATTGCTTTCTTGGCAGCAGCTGTCACCCGAGGATGTGAAGACAAGCCCAGATAATTATTAGCGCAGAAGTTGATTACTTCTTTTCCTTCGGAAGTCTTAATATCCGCTCCTTGTGGCGTGCTAATAATTCTTTCTTTCTTATAAAGCCCAGCTTCACGAATGGATTCAAGCTCTTTTTCTAAAACAGGTTGGAGTTTTTTGTACATAATGGAGTCAACTTTGTGTGCAAAACTACAAATCACAAATCATAATTCGTACATCTTAAATTTTAATAACTTCGTGCCGCATTCGTTTGAACAATGAAAAAAACAAGGATTTTGCTGATTGGAGCAGGTGGCCAGCTAGGCGCAGAATTGACTCAGGGACTGTGGAAAATTTACGGACAGGAAAATGTGATTGCCTCCGATATAAAAGATGCACAGGGAGTTTTGAAAGAAGGCCCTTACGAAAAGTTTGACGTCATGCAGCGTGATAAACTTTTCGAGTTGCTAAAGAAAAATGAAATCACACAAGTATATCACTTGGCGGCATTGCTTTCGGCTACTGGAGAAAAAGATCCACGTTGGGCTTGGAAACTAAATATGGAAAGTTTGCTCTTCGTTTTGGAAGCAGCCCAGGAATTAAAACTTCATAAGGTGTATTGGCCTAGCTCCATTGCAGCCTTTGGACCTACAACTCCCAAACAAAATACTCCGCAAGATACGATCATGGATCCGTCAACGGTTTATGGCATTACGAAACTGGCAGGGGAGCTTTGGTGTGAATATTATTTTAGACGGTATGGTGTTGACGTGCGTAGTCTTCGCTATCCGGGATTGATCGGGTGGAAGACACCACCTGGAGGAGGCACCACCGATTATGCTGTGGATATTTATTTCAAAGCACTGAAAGAAAAAAAATACGAATGCTTTTTATCGGCCGACACGTATTTGCCGATGATGTACATGGATGATGCCGTGAAAGCTACCATCGATTTGATGGAAGCTCCTGCCGAGAAAGTAAAAGTGCGCACCAGCTACAACATTGGGTCGATGAGCTTCTGTCCGGCACAGATCGCAGCAACAATCAAAAAACATATTCCGGAGTTTATCATTACGTATCAATCTGATTTTCGCCAAGCCATTGCCGACTCGTGGCCTAAATCAATTGATGACTCTGCCGCACGTCAAGATTGGGGTTGGCAACATCAATTTGGATTGGAGGAGATGACGAATGATATTTTAAAAAATTTAGAGAAGACCATTCATTAGAAAATAGATGGTGCACGATTGAAGCACGGCATTCTGATATTGGCACATCAATACCCTGATCATCTTACTGATCTAATCAACGCATTTGATGAGGATTTTGATTTTTATATCCACATCGATAAGAAAAGCAAGTTCTCTCCTTCCGATATCGCAGCACTGAAGAAAAATCCAAGAGTACGATTTGTTCCTCGGGAGTTGAAAATCCTATGGGGAGGAATAAATCATCTAAAAGCTGTCTTGTTGCTGGCCAAGGAGGCGTTGAAACAAAATGACCTTAACTATTTTCATGTCATTAGCGGACAAGACTATTTGATTAAGCCCGTTAACATCATCAAGAAAATCCTTGAAGATAATCCTGCGGATTACATGGAACATTTTGAAGTTCTCGATTCAAAGTGGGAAGCTGAATGGAAGGAAAGTATTTCTCTGTTTCAACCTTATGAAATTCTTAATGCAAGATCTTTTCTTGGTAAGAAAATTATGACAGCGCTGATTTTGGTTCAAAGAATGTTAGGTTATACAAGGACTTCGCCCAGTATCAAACTATTTGGAGGAAGCGGATGGTGGAGTTTATCTCGCCAAAGTTTGGAATACGTTATAAATTATACCGAACGTAATCCATCGTTGTTGAGAAGATTGCGCTTTACTTTTCGGGCAGACGAAATTTATTTTCAAACGATTCTCATGAATTCGCCCTTGAAAGATAAAGTGGTAAACAACAACCTGAGATTTGTTGATTGGACAAAAAGAAATGGAAGTTTTCCTGCCAACTTGAATGAATCCGATTTTCAAACACTTGTCGATTCGGACAAAATCTTTGCACGAAAATTTGACTTTCCTGTTTCTGAAAAATTGAAACATCTGCTTGAAAACTTCTTGAAAGAACCGAAGAATTGAATCTTCTAATTATCCGAAAACCTCACAGACATATTTGTCGAAATTCCAATGCGGAAACCATTTGCCACATAATTTCCATTTTGGAATGAAGCAGCAAACTCAAGCCTGAACAATCGGAGGATCCCATTCAACCCGTAACCTAATTCAGTATAATTGTTGGAGTAAGGTGTGGCTAAGTAATTCACAAAGAAATTCTCTGATGCACCTAACATTCTGACTTTGGGGATACGC
Organism: Cyclobacteriaceae bacterium; assembly: GCA_036002745.1. Taxonomy (GTDB): domain Bacteria; phylum Bacteroidota; class Bacteroidia; order Cytophagales; family Cyclobacteriaceae; genus ELB16-189. The sequence goes on from DASYTA010000625.1 coordinate 4,567, forward strand.
GTGAGCAAAAATTTTCTAAAATGATAATGCACGTTGGCTGAAAAATATTTGTCTTGCGTGCTATAAGTGTAATAGTCGAGAACGCGAAAACTTCCCACGGGATTGGTTGTCATGAATGGTGTTTGATTGCCCATAAAATGTTTGTAATCCATGAAGTACATGGCTTTGGTATTTAAAAACATTCCTCCTTTCAAATTCATATCCAATAATCCACGCACTCCTAAACGGATTCCCTGCCTCACGCCCACTTCTACTAAATCATAATCAACATCGCTACCAAACGCTTGACTAAAACCTTTTTTATAATCTAAAGTAAATATTGGCGTAGACCGCTCTTCCCGATACTTGTATCCATTACGGATGCGATATTTTTGCCATGGTCGTGCTTCAAGACCAATTGTACCGGTGAATGCGGTGTTGTCAGGAAAATGAGTGTCAGCAAGTTCGGCGTTTAAGGGAGCATTGGGTGTAAAACGATCTTTACTTTTATCGTTGAACGAATAATCGTTGTTGTTATAAAGTTCGTGCCTTCGTGCTAATGACCATCTAGTGCGAATAGTGTACTTGTCATTGATTCGTTGCCGATAATTAAGATCGATGAATTCGCGCTCATAAATCTTCATCCAGTTTTGACCTTGAAATAAAGTGGTGAACGTATTGATGAAATTATGAATCGGTTCATCCGGATTGAATTGCTGAATGTAACGACCACCGCTCACCATTAAGCCACTCGTTCTAGTTCGATACTCAACTCTTAAAAAGCCACTTAATTTTTCTCGCGCAAACGCATAGCGAAATACCGGACTAATCTCAAGACGCCTTGTTTCAAGTTTTCTTTTGTTGTCCAGGGTATCGCGCTTTGTCCAACGTTTGAAGTAACTTAAACGATAAATAGCATTCACACCTTCCACTGTATTGTATCCACCCCAAGGAGTATGAATTTGAAAGTTGGAAGACTTTCCTAGTTTATAACTGTTGCCGGTTAAAATGTCGAACGGACTAAAGCCCTTATGTTTTTTCTTTGAATTCAAAGTGTCTCCTTCATCGCGCTTGCGATGTACTTCACTGATGCTGTCGTTCTTTTTATAGCCGCGCACTTCCTCTTTATCTAATGGCGCCGGTCTTATGTCTGCCCAAAAGGTAGAATCTTTTTTATACGCCATAGAATCAACCTTGAAGTAACTTTCAGTAATCACATCGGGTTCTTTTTGCTTTTCTCGTTCGGCCTTCTCGTATTCTTTGGTCAACTGTTTTAGTTCTTTGTTTGTAATTTCTTTGCCACTTTCTAACCGCTGCTTCAGTTGTTGGTTTTTTTGAGAGAATTGTTTGGTCACCTTTTTTGCCTCCTCTTTTTCCAACTTCTCGTCGATCACTTGCATTTCAATAGGCAGTGCAGGATTGAGTTTGATTTTGTAATCTTTTACGGTGGCATTGTAGGAGCCGACAAATTCAAAACCAAAAACCTTTCCGCTTACAATGGCTTGCATTGATATCTTCATCCAGGCTTTATTGTCAACAGGGTTGTAGATTTCCTTTATCTTAAACTTGATTCCGAGTTTTGAGGCCTTTAGTTCAAGGCTATGAATGCTCCACCAGTTCTCTACAATGAAAATTTCTCCTTCAAAAACATTATCCCCTCTTGATCGGGGAATGACTTTTATTTTGCTGATTTCGTAATCGCCATCTTTAAATGTGCCGAGGTACTCAAACTTATAATAGGAAAATGCTTTTGGCGAAAGTGGAGAAACCGTTTCGGCAATTTCGGGTTCATAAAAACTTCCGAAAAAATAATTGTTGGGTGATGTGTTCCTATCCTTCCCTTGAGTGTAGACAGCAATTACCTTCTCTTCAGTTTTATTTGGCC
>DASYTA010000626.1:0-3863 GCA_036002745.1 Cyclobacteriaceae bacterium
TCTGAGCAGTATAATAGTACAATTTCTTTGCAGAAATAAGGATAGTGGTTTTTCAGCAAAGGAGATTGCACAAGCAGTAGGCATCAGGGAAGAGGATGTAAACTATTCCATGCTAAAGCTGGGTATGACTGACCTCGTGAACGATCTTACCGGAGGGATCATTTCTAAAAAACAAAAATCTAGGACGGGAAATAGAGTATTCAAAATAGAAGACGTCACAGTGAATGGGGTGACATACTATAGATGTTTGGAGAATGATTAAATATATTGGTCGATGGCAAATTTGCCGTTCTACTTTAATCTACATATGATTGAAATATCATTCACATTAGTTCCGGTTCGTCCAGTCACAATTAACGACTTTAATTTCTTCAGCGCAATGTTGCTGTCATGGTTATCGAGGTACTTCTTCATCTGCGTTTCTTTTTCTCTAAGCATGGACAGTGTTTTTGGTGTGACGAAGCCACCAGCTGCATCCGATCTGCCATCTATCCCATCGGTGCCCATTGAAAGAATGGTGATGTCCTCTTCGTGATGAAATTTTGACTTCAATGCGGCTGCCAGTATGGATTCCTGGTTTCTGCCTCCCAATCCTTTACTGTTTAATCTATTCAATTTTACTGTTGTTTCTCCTCCCAAGATGTAAGCAATTGGGGGTTTTTCAATTTCGGCAGCTAGTCGTGCAAGCAAACGCCCGAAGTTCTTTGCTTCACCATCAAAATATGAACCTAAATAAACGGCTTGCAAGCCATGTTTTTTTAAGTACATTTCCGCTTTTTGGCATAGAAGTATATTGTTACCGACTAGAAGATTGTGAACCTTCCCAAAAACAGGATCTCCTGGTTTTGGGGTCTCTTTGATAATTCCATTTATACCTTTAATTATTACTTCTCCGGCGGCAGAATTTTTTATTTTCTTCCAGATATCATATTTTTTTAGAATTATTTCTGCATCTCTGAATGTTGAACTGTCGGGGGCAGTAGGCCCGGATGCGATGATTTCAATTTTATCTCCTATAACGTCTGATAAAATTAGAGAAATTACAGTGCAACCAGTCTTTACGAATCTCAATAGCTGTCCGCCTTTTATCTTCGAGAGATGTTTACGAACTACATTAATTTCATCGATAGAAGCACCAGCAGACATCATCATATTGATAATTCGCTGCTTATGTCCTATTGTTATTCCGGTTGAAGGTAACGGCATTAGTGCAGAGCCTCCACCAGATAACAAAACGAATACTAAATCGGAGTGCCCTGTTCTTTTTAGGATATCGATGATCTTTTTGGTCCCAACAACTCCTGCTTCATCGGGACTGGGATGGTTTGCCTGAGTTACGGAAACCTTGTCGATATGTACGATGGTCTGGTAAGGAACATTTATGGCTCCTGCTGCAACCCTTCCATTTAATATTCTATAGAGTGCTTCCGCCATTCCACCTGTTGCCTTTCCTGCACCAACTAAATAAACACAATTGAAATCATTAAGATCCAATTCTAGGGTTTTATCGTAAATGATATCTCTTAACAGTAAAGATGAACCTTTTGGCTTTAAGGTCTTCTTGATAATAAAGCGCGGATCTACGTATTTCATTGAATATTCTATAGTCGAAAAAACAAGATTGAGAGAGCAGTACCCGTTATGTTGCCTTTCGATTATCGATCGGTTATGAATAAAACTCAGGTTTGATCTTTTTCTATTTAATCATATATATGTAACAGACAAACGATTTCCTTTTACTAATCCGTGATTTTGGTATTAAGTTTAATCGATAGGATCTTGATTACAAGGACAGGTACTCTCATTACTTCAAAATATTAAAAAATCGCAATTTTTTCTGTAGTCTTCTTCAGTATCTGTAATTACAATTGAATAGAAATTCAACAATAGACTACTAATCTGCTACATTTGATGTTACATTGAAGAGGCTCGTTTTCCAAATGTATTTAATAATTGAACTTGACCCATGGAAAGTAAGTTTTTTCCTTAAAAAATAAGGCGAAAATACAAAAAAAGAACATTCTTAGAACCTCCTTTATTTATTATTTCTGGAGAGAACGTTAATCAGTCTTTCAGAACGATGATAATTCCGCAGGGAAAGTAGGGATGGTAGTGGAGCTTCGGCTAAAGGGAATGGCTGGTAAACGCGGACTAATGTTCGTACCATATTACGGAAGGTCCCGGGCATTCATTTCTAACTACAGGTCATGGCAAGAGTATTATGGCGAAGGCAGGATCGCCGAAATAGCCACATCATTGATAAGTCATGAGACTTTGCATTTGACGTTAAACAAGTTGTCTTTTACCACATCGGCTAAACTTGACAACTTATTTGGAAGATCCAATCAATGGGAAAATTATCCCCACGGATTAGGAGATCTCGACGGGATTAAGGATAGCCCTCCAACCACTTACAAAAGCGCAAGAAAGATTACTGCCCAGAAGAAAAAGACCTCAAATCGGTCCCGTTAACTTAAGCCCTCAATCGCAATAAACCTTTTTAAAGCAATACATAAATTATCTTCTCTTTGCAATTATCTAATCTGATGTTCACAACATACACTCCCATTGGCGCAAACAAAGCTTTGCCCGAAGTTAAACGACGATTCAATTCAATTGTTTATCAAAAGAATAATATTGTAGCGCTTCAAGAAGAATTGCAAAGGATAACTGAATCAAATTCTTCAATAAAAAGATTCATCATTAAGAAACAGGAATTAAATAGCGCTGTTTCCAACCTTTACAGATCAATTGAAAAGCTAGAAGATCTAGGAGTTGTAATAAAAAGTGTCGACGATGGTCTGCTTGATTTTCCTTCGATGCGATTTGATGAAGAAGTTTGGCTATGCTGGAAAGCAGGTGAAACTGGAGTCAAATTTTGGCATGGAAAAGACGAGGGTTTTATGGCGAGGAAACCGTTAGAAAAAGAAGGTTTTCCAGGACGTCAGATTATGAACAAAGGGGGGAAGGATTGGCGGGAGGAATTGAAATAATGAAATGAGACAACGTCATCAGAAGCAGCAAAATCAATCAATTATCCTTCTGGAAAGAAAGGTTGAAGCCGCTACCAGGGATGTTAGAGGAAGTTCATTTTTTAAAAGAACACTGTTGGATAAGACCAAGATTACCGAAAATAATGCCAACATGTCGTAATATTTTGATAACCCTTGTATCATTTTCAAAGAAAACTGGATTGACGGACTTTGACAGGATCGACAGACAAGCCATTAAGGCATACAAGCCTTTTCAGAGGTGGGCTGTTATTATTAATTCATCAATCCGATATTTCTTTCTCCAGTGTCTTCGCATGTGTTTCGAACGAAGACAGGTTTTGGTCTGCACATCCACATGCGTCTTTCAGATTAAGCAAGATATCATTATGCAACAATTGAAATTTTTTGCTTATGTTTTTCATACAAAATGCCATTGCGAAGAAGGTGGTCGCCATCGATATAGCGGTAAGAGTGGCGAATTCAAACGTTAGAAAATCTAAAACCATATCTTCATCATCAACAACTGAATTTTTCGAGTAGGTGTTGGTAGCGTAAAGTTTGACTCTGAGAGAGAAGATCTGTTTTTGAAAGCACTCTTTTCAAAACTTCTTTCACAGTTTCCTTTTCCGCAGGGGTAAACGTTATCGCAATTTTTTCACTACTATTATTGTTATCGTTTTCATTTGGTGTTGATGTCATTTGTTTAGTATCAATTGTATTACTCGATACATTGTATTAAACGAATTTCATCGATTCATTTATCTGTCTGTTGACTTGACCGTCTCTGTGACATTAATCCTATCAGCGATCTGGTCCGTGGCATCAAGGTGAAACTTTAGCATTTTTCTTTCCTTGCGATCCCCTTCTTCC
>DASYTA010000627.1:0-8734 GCA_036002745.1 Cyclobacteriaceae bacterium
GGGCAAAAACAACGCGTAGCATTGGCACGAGCGCTAATCTGAAAACAAAAACTGTTGTTATTGGATGAACCGTTATCAGCTCTCGACACGGAAATGCAAACCAAGTTGCAAGACTACATTTTGAAAGTACATCAGCAATTCAATCTTACTACAATATTAGTAAGCCATGATTTGAACGAAGTCATTAAAATGTCGAAGAGAGTCTTAGTCCTCGAAGATGGACAAATTAAAAAAGATGGCCCTCCTCTTGATGTACTTCCATTAGCAACTTTGAAATCGTTCATAGTAAGAGGGTAATATTTTATTTAACTGTTGTATCTTGAACTAACAGAAAAACACAATGTTACTCAAACGACAACTTCAGCTAAAACGAGTCATCCTTATTACCTGGAAGGTTGATCTGCTTATGATATTCTTATGTACAGTTGCTTATTTCGTGGATACTCTACTTCTAACCGACGTGCAGATACCACCAGGATTACCAGCGCTGATGGGCACTGCACTCGCCTTCTTTATCGGTTTCAACAATAACCAGGCATACAACAGATGGTGGGAAGCCAGAACAATCTGGGGTGAACTGGTAAACCATTCGCGCGAATGGGCCAGAAGCATGATGGCTTATACTTCGTCTGCAAATACAACGAAAGAAAGTTTACACAAGGTTCGGCAAAAAATGATATTCAGACACATTGCCTTTTTGTATGCCCTCCAATTTTCGTTGCGAAAATCGAATAGCCTTGAGTACGAAAAATATCTTGCAAATGAAGAAGCTGATAGTGTGAAGGCTTTTGTTAATAAACCGAATGCCATTTTAGATATTCAATCGAAGGAGTTGGAAAAAATGACTACTGAAAAAGTGATTGATAATTTTCGTTTTTATGCAATGGCCGGCTTGATCGCAAATTTTGGTATCGGCATGGGGAAATCAGAACGCATCAACAATACCGTGTTTCCAACGGTATATGTTTATTTCACCCGGCTCTTCATTTGGATCTTTGTGATTCTCCTCACCATGTCTATTTCTACAACCGTAGGACCATGGTCAATCTTTTTTGGTTGGGTGATGGGCTTTGTCTTTCACATTACACACATCAATGGTATGAGTATCATGAACCCGTTTGAAGACGAACCTCCCGGTGTACCCATTACCAGTATCACCCGCACCATTGAAATCAATATGCTGCAAACGCTTGGCGAAAAGAAGATGCCGGAACCTATCCTGCCGGTAAATGATGAGTACATTCTTTAATCTCACCCTCGAGTTTAGTTTGTTATAAATCACCATTTCTGTTTTAGTTGAAACAAATCTGTATTCAGGTCGTCTTGTGACAAACAAACCAAAATGAAATACCTAACCACAATTGTCTTAGTCTTAATATTTAACTCGATAGCAAATGCCAAAGAAATCAAGACCGAAGTTCTGATCAATGCCTCGCCGGAAAAAGTTTGGGCCATCTTCAGCGACTTCGAAAATTATCCAACCTGGAATCCTTTCATCAAATCTCTTACAGGTCAGGTGAAAGTTGGAGATAAAGTTCACGTCACGATACAACCGTACGATTCCAAGCCGATATCTTTCAAACCAAAAGTTCTCGTGTTTGAAACCAATAAAGAAATGCGATGGATCGGGCGTTTGCTTTTTGGAGGCCTCTTTGATGGTAAACATCGATTTGAACTTATCGACAATGGCAACGGCACAACTACTTTTAAGCAAAGCGAAGTATTCAAAGGAATATTAATGCCATTCTTCAATAAGAAGAAAATGGAAAACACAAGGAAAGGTTATGAAGCGATGAATCAGAAACTAAAGGAATTGGCAGAACAGAAATAACTAGTTACTTACTGATCTTAATCGTCTTCATCATAGCGCGTGTCGTTTCTTGCCATTCGGGCTTGCGATCTTTCGGGCAGCTGAAGGTAAACACCAGTGTGCGGCCTTTGCTGATATAATATTGAACATAGGCATAACGGTAGATCGGCGCGCGTTCACTTTCTTTCATTTTGTTCCCGTTCACTCGTGATTCAAATTCGTAGAAGATAAACTTCTTCTTGTTCACTGTCTGAATTCCTTCGCTGATGATATCGACGCGATCGTACAAATTATAAATTCCTGACTTAAAGAATTTCGCTGCCAATTCCACATCGGTCTCAAGCCATTGGGTGGCTGAAATATTCACGCTAAAATCAGCGTCCCGATCTAGGTTGGTAAATGCTCCCAAGGGCGCTCGCACCGAGGGATAGCGCTGTGCAATATCATCGGGTGTCATGGGGGTGAGTGTGGAAGGTAATGAAATGGTAATCCCATCGGCAACTTTGGTTTTAATCAGCTTGCTTGGAGCAAAGCTTAGTAACAGCACGGAGCAAAACAGGATCGTCTTTTTCATTGAAAAATCAGCGTATTTTCTAAAGTTGGGGTAGCGATAACTAAGTCTGATTAGCTAAATTCGCGGTTCAAAATTAATAAGAATAACGATGCTACGAACACATACTTGCGGTGAACTGCGAATAAAAGACGTTAACAATACCGTAATCCTCACCGGTTGGGTGCAGCGCCTCCGCGATAAGGGTAGCTTACTCTGGATAGACCTGCGCGACCGCTATGGCATTACTCAACTTTTTTTAGAAGAAGGAAAAAGCGATCCAGCCCTGTTGCAAACCGCACGTCAATTAGGCCGTGAGTTTGTGGTAAAAGTAGAGGGAATAGTTTCCGAACGCCATTCAAAAAATCCAAACATTCCAACTGGCGAAATTGAAATAAAAGTCTCATCAATAGAAGTATTGAATCAATCCAAAACACCGCCATTCACGATCGAAGATGAAACAGATGGTGGCGATGATTTGAGGATGAAATACCGTTACCTCGATTTGCGTAGAAATCCAGTGCGTGAGAGCTTACAGCTTCGCCACAAGATGGCACAGCAAACACGCGTTTATCTTGATAACCTGAATTTCATAGAAGTAGAAACTCCCGTGCTCATTAAAAGCACCCCCGAAGGTGCGCGCGACTTTGTTGTGCCTTCTCGAATGAACTTAGGAGAGTTTTATGCATTGCCTCAATCTCCACAGACATTCAAACAATTGTTGATGGTGTCGGGCTTTGACCGCTACTATCAGATTGTAAAATGTTTTCGTGATGAAGATTTGCGCGCTGATCGTCAACCTGAATTCACACAGATTGACTGTGAAATGTCATTTGTTGGCCAGGAAGATATTTTAAAAATCTTTGAAGGATTGGTTCGTCATCTTTTCAAAACAGTGAAAGGTATCGATCTGAAAGAAGTACCGCACATGACTTACGCTGATGCCATGAAATATTATGGATCAGACAAACCTGACACCCGTTTCGAAATGAAATTCGAAGAACTCAACGATGTAGCGAAGGGCAAAGCGTTCAGTGTGTTTGACGATGCACAATTGGTAGTTGGCATCTGTGCAAAAGGTTGCTCTGGGTACACCAGGAAACAATTGGATGAACTCACTGAATTTGTGAAGAAGCCACAAGTAGGCGCGAAAGGTTTGGTTTACGTTCGTTGCGAAACGAATGGCACTTACAAATCATCGGTGGATAAATTCTTTGATGAGATTGAGCTGGCACGAATCGCGCAGAAATTCAATGCCGAAGCGGGCGACTTGATATTGATCCTTGCAGGAGAAAAAGACAAGACCAGAAAAGCATTAAGTGAATTGCGATTGCACGTTGCCTCACAACTTGGCTTGCGCGATAAAAATAAATTTGCTGCACTCTGGGTGCTTGATTTTCCTTTGTTGGAATGGAATGATGAAACACAGCGCTGGCACGCGATGCACCATCCTTTCACTTCACCTAAACGTGAAGACTTAAAGTTGCTAGACAGCGATCCGGGGAATGTTCGTGCCAATGCATACGACATGGTGTTGAATGGAACAGAAATTGGTGGCGGCTCAATCCGTATTCACGATCGTGCAACACAGCAATTGATGTTCACGAAGCTTGGCTTCAGCGAAGAAGAGGCGAAAAAACAATTTGGCTTCTTGATGGATGCCTTTGAATTCGGTGCGCCTCCACACGGAGGTATTGCTTTCGGTTTTGATAGGTTGTGTTCTCTTTTTGGTGGAGCAGATTCTATCCGCGACTTCATTGCATTCCCTAAAAACAATGCCGGCCGCGATATGATGATCGATACGCCTTCTACTATTTCAGAAGAGCAATTGAAAGAGTTGGGAATTGAAGTGAAGAAGAAGTAGACTGGAGAGGTTCAATCTACCTTGCTTATCACTTCTAATCGGTTACAACCACACATTTTACCGAATTTAGAAGTCAATATTGCAATTCGAAGCTCAGCCAATTCCCTTTCTTTTTTGTCTACTTCACGCATGGTTTTCCAGAAAACTCCTTTATCATTTTTCATAAATATCGAACGCACAGAAAGATAACTTGGTTTTGTCCAAAGTGTATCTCGATCGCCTTGAGCAACTAGTGTCAGATAGTACATTCGTTCATCTTTATCATCTTCTCGCGGAAAATAAATGGTAACCCCATGTAAAAATTCATAGCCCGTTTCTTCCCAATTATTATATTGAATCCATTTCACAGGAAGAGTTAAAGAGGGATTTTTGAAAATTAAAGAGTCGAGGCAATTTTGAAGTGCTTCCCGTGTGCAATCAAATTTATTCAAATCTCCACCACCCAAAGTACCTGCTTTGTAACATGCAACATTGATCAAAGTCATTGCAGTGAGTAAAATAGAGATAGCTAACCTTCGCAAAGACATTCTATTTTTCATTGCTTTGTTCTTTTCCCTAGCCAACAAAATCTCTGTTATTTCTTAGGTTCATTCAATTTAGATATCGCATCTCTTTGATCTTGTCTTAATGTTGGATAAGTAATTCCCAACTGTTCTAAATAGGTTTTGTATTTAGAAGGATCGTAATAAAAATTATTAAGCTGCGGCTTGAAGGTGTTCATGATCTCTTTGTTGAGAAATGTAGCAGGCACATCTTTTTCAGTCATTAATGGCTGATACTTCAAATCTTTTGTTTGCACGTTGTTGAAATAACTCCAGGCATCTTTTATCAAATCAGGTCGCATGAATAAATCAATGAGCGTAAGCGCTTCTGATTTTGCTCCCGTAATAATTCCTTTGTGTGCAATGGGTGTCGCCATGGTAATTGCATTGCTCCAATGATGACCTGGCAATCCGGGAATGTTGGAAGGATAACCCAAAACAATCGTGGGAACATTCCAGGAAATATCCGCAATATCGTCCGAACCTCCACCCGGTGCTATCAAGTAGTGCCCATCCACCAACACAGGTTCCGTACTCACAGGTAAGCTAATCGTATCGATCTTTTTAGCAAGCCCTTCAATTTTCTTTGCCTTCATTTCAATTTGTGTTGCCTTAGCTAATAATTGGTCATCATCAGTCCATGTAGGCAAGCCCACCATTTTGAAATTTTTATACATGGTTTCTGCCATCGGCTTATTGAAGTGGCCAGGCCATGCTGAACCGAGTATCTGGTAAGTATATTTAGTATCAGTCATTAATGCTGCACCATCAGCCATTTTAATACCGAGCTCGAAGAGTTTTTTAATCTCTGGATAAGTTCGCTCACGGAAATAATACCAAACCGAAGCCTTTGAAGGAACAACATTGGGTTGATCTCCTCCATCCGGAATAACATAATGCGAGCGTTGAGTAAGCGCTAAATGCTCTCGTCTGAAATTCCAACCTACATTCATCAATTCAACCGCATCCAACGCGCTGCGTCCGCGCCAAGGAGCACCGGCAGCATGAGCAGCCTGACCTTCAAAACTAAATTTCACGGAGACTATTCCAGTATATCCATTATCTCCATAACCAACATGAAGATTATCGGATACGTGCGTGAAGATGCAAGCGTCTACGTTTTTGAAATATCCTGCACGGATATAATACGCTTTTGATCCGAGCTGTTCTTCGGCAATGCCAGGCCAAAGTATGAGTGTCCCAGGAATTTTTTCGCGTTCCATCATTTCTTTGATGGTCAACGCTGCAACAATGTTGAGCGCCTGGCCAGAGTTATGACCTTCTCCATGACCGGGAGCTCCTTCTACTATCGGATCGTGATAAGCAACACCAGGTTTTTGTGAAGCCTTCGGAATACAATCGACATCAGAACCTAAGGCGATGACAGGTTTTCCATTTCCCCATGTGGCAATCCATGAAGTAGGAATACCAGCAATTCCTTTCTCTATTTTAAATCCGTTCTTCTCTAAAAGAGAAGTCAGGTAATTCTGGGTTTCTAATTCCTGAAAACCCAACTCAGAAAAACTAAAGAGCATGTCATTGATCTGCTGACCGAGGTCATACCTCTTATCAATGGCAGCGATTGCATCGGTTTTTAGTTTTTGGATTTTCTTCTCATCGACCTTTTGCGAATAGGCGATGAAACAACCAAAAATAAAGATCAGGGCGAAGAAAGGTTTCATTCGAAGCAGGTTTAGGGTTGACTTGCTTCAAAGTACAAAAGATCAATTAAGATTCTTTATCTTTTTTGGTGAATGGCAATAGAGCTTTACGAAAACGAAACCGATATTATTTGCTTGCCTCGATGGCCTGCTTAATATCCGCTATCACATCTTCAATAGCTTCCAGTCCTACGGAAACTCGGATGAGTCCGGAAGTAATACCTACAGCCAATCGTTCTTCATCGGTAAGCTTGGAATGCGTAGTTGATGCCGGATGGGTGGCAATGGTTCGAGTATCTCCAAGGTTGGCAGAATGAGAAATCATTTTAAGTGCATTCAAAAATTTCCGCCCGCGGTCAATGCCTCCTTTGATTTCAAACGTCACTATTCCACCTCCCAAGCGCATTTGTCTTTTTGCCAATGCGTATTGTGGATGTGATGGAAGAAATGGGTATTTCACATATTCTACTTCGCTTGACTTTTCGAGCCATTGTGCTAACTCCAACGCGTTGGCACAATGCTTCTCCATGCGTACAGCCAGTGTCTCCAAACTTTTGGATAAAACCCACGCATTAAATGGTGATAGACACGGACCAGTGTGTCGGGCAAAGAATCTCACTTCTTTTATCAAATCTTTCTTGCCAAGCACCACCCCAGCAATCACGCGGCCTTGTCCGTCAATAAATTTTGTCGCGGAGTGAGTTACCAAATGCGCACCCCACTTGGCAGGGTTTTGTATATAGGGAGTCGCAAAGCAATTATCGACATTCAAAATGAGTTTGTGTTTCTCTGCAAGTTTGCCGAGCCATTCGAGGTCAATCAAATCCAAAGCCGGATTGGAAGGCGTCTCCACAAAAATCATTTTTGTATTGGGAAGAATTTTACTCTCCCAAGAGGAAGGATCGTCTAAGTCTGCATAGGTGGAGGTAATGTTCCACCTAGGAAAAAGAGTATTCAATATCTGATGTGTAGACCCAAACACCGAACGCGAGGCCAGCACGTGATCGCCCGACTTTAAAAACGCTGCCATGCTGATATACATCGCTGCCATTCCAGAAGATGTAGCAAAACCATCCTCGGTTCCTTCCAGCAAACAAAGTTTGTCAATCAACTCAGTGTTGTTTGGATTGGAGAAACGCGTGTAAATATTTCCAGGGATTTCATCTGCAAAAAGTGCGCGCGCTTGTTCGGCATCTTCGAAAGCAAAACTGGATGTTAAAAACAACGGTGTAGAATGTTCACGAAATGGAGTTTTCTCAGCTCGTGTGCGCACTGCATCGGTTTCAAAATTTCTTTTCTTCTCTGACATCTTTTAATACGTTGATCGTTGTTGGTTATTAGTTGTTGGTAAATCGCACTTCGTAATTCGTACCCTTACCTTACTTGATGATTTCAAAACTGTAAGTGACTTTAGCAGTCTTCTCCAGTGTTTTCGCCACGGAGCAATATTTTTCAACAGCCAAGCTTACTGCCTTCTGCGCTTTATCTTGATCGAGGTTTCCGAATAATTTATAGTGTGCATGCACTTCGGTGTAAAGCGATGGAACTGCATCTTTCTCACGTTCTCCTGTAACCGTAATTTTAAGATCGTCCAATTGTTCACGCTGCTTTCTCAAAATGCTAATGATATCAATAGCACTGCAACTTCCCATAGCGGCAAGCAAGGCTTGCATCGGGCGCATGCCACGTCCGTGACCACCAATGTCTGGCGAACCATCAAAAAGTATTCTGTTCCCAGTGTCATTCACTGCCTCCATGTTATAATCCTGGTCCACTCGCGACAACTCTATCTTAATCATAACTGATCCACATTTTCTTTTTTAGTCCACAAACTTCCAAAAATCATGGCAACAAAACTAATAATTGTAGCGGGCAATAAACTTGGCCAACCCGTTTCATAAAATTCAAAAATGATCCATGCAACAATTCCGCAAACCATTGAAAGCAACGCTCCGACGCTATTTGCTCTCTTCCAATACAATCCCATCGTCAATGGAGCGAATAGTGAAACCAAACTTAGGATTGAAGATTCACCCACGAGATGATAGATATTCGAACGGAGAATGGCCATTACGGTTGCAGATGTAGCAAAGCCAAGAACGCACAAACGGGTGATAAGCAACAATTGTTTATCATCAAATCGATCTTTAGCGAGCGGTCTAATAAAATTCTCCGATAAAATTGCGGCCGGCGCAAGTATCGCCGAACTAGTTGTGCTCATGATGGCAGAAAGCAGTGAACCGAAAAATAATACTTGCACAAAAATACCAGTGTGCGAAAGAACCATTTGGGGCAGTGCCAGCTGTG
>DASYTA010000628.1:0-2449 GCA_036002745.1 Cyclobacteriaceae bacterium
GCTCACTCCTATATTCTTAATCCTGTTCATCCAGTAACAGTCACCTTGATAGGAACTGGCGGGACCGGATCTCATGTTCTGTCTTCGTTAGCCCGCTTTAACGCTGCCTTAGTTGCTTTAGGCCATCCGGGATTGATGGTCACTGCCTTCGATAACGATATAGTTACCCATGCAAATCTGGGAAGACAAATGTTCTCCATTGCGGACCTCAATGAAAACAAAGCGGTGACATTGATATCACGTATTAATCGATTTTTCGGTTTGGCTTGGCGGGCTGTACCCGAACACTTCTCAAGCAGAACGCTGGAGGACAAGTCAATAGATTGCCCCGTGGGTAATATCATCATTTCATGTGTTGATTCTCTACAAACTCGCAAAGCAATCCGGCAAATCATCAAGGGTGAAAGTAAGATTGCAAAAAATCGCGAGTCCTATAAAAGACCTCTTTACTGGATGGATTTTGGTAATGGTCAAAACAACGGTCAATTTGTTTTATCTACACTGACTTATGGAAAGAAGAAACAACCTGGCACAACCGCAGGAGTTAACCTGCCGGATGTATTTGATCTCTTTCCTCAAATGAAAAAAATGAAGGACCAACCGGACGCTATCTCTTGTTCAATGCATGAGTCGTTGCTAAAACAGGACTTGTTTGTTAACTCTATACTTGCACAAAACGGAGTTCATCTACTGTGGAAGCTATTTAGGGAAACCAAAATCAACTACCATGGGCAGTTTATCAATGTTGCCAACGGTAAGGCGAATCCAATCATGGTTAGTTAACGGTTGTAGCCAGCGATGATGTTACACCGCCTTGCTTTGATTGAGACGATTTAACTTATCCTCAAGCATGCAGATTCGGATATGAGCCGCAAAGAATTTTGTCATGGCAACTGTCTTGTATTCTTTCATCAACTTCCTATGCGTGATTTTTGAATAAATCAATACCGTCAATGAAATCAACAGGAGCAATGAAGAGACAGAAAGAATTGTTGTTTCCCACCAGGACAATTTGAATTCGTACTTGGGTAGCGGAGCAACTCTTTTATTCCTTAGTGCGTATTTCAGGAGGTCTTCATAATAATCGCTCTCATTATTCAATCTCCCTCTCATTCCATAGTCCTGAAGAATGACCTCGATTGCATAAATATTGACTTTAAAACCGAGATCGAACAAATAAGATCTAAGGAATGCAAATTGCTTTGCTAAAGCGTCATGATTTTTGGTCTCTTTAATCTGCTGTTTATACGCTTGGTGACAAAACATATTGGCCTCAATAATATTACCTGTTTTGTATAAACTATCGACAAACCTACCAAGGTTATTAATATTGATTTGGTGGGTATATAATTTTGTTAAAGTATCCGTCGGAAGAATTCTAGTCATGATATCATCTACTGGTGTTTTTTCAATTGCCAGCTCCTTCATTGAAAAATATATCCTTCGGGCAAGTATCGATTGCTGGTTCTTGGAAAACCTCTCCCATGGGATCTCCCTCATGGTGGAATCTACCGTGGTATAATTACCTCGATAAAGACATTGGTACAAAAACTCACTATAAGCCAGCGACAACATTTCCGAATGATTTTTGGAAAGCGTAATAAGCCTCTTGGCCTGAGGTATCGAATTACGATTTATAAGAAAGTCCTTAAACAGCCGGGCGTAAAACAGGTGAAGAAAGGTTGTGCTGTCGTGGCAGATGGCGTACCTACTGACGGCTCCTTCCGAATAAGAATAAACGCCAAGTTGGTTTGCATACCTGCTCTTTACGAACCCATTAAATTCCGTATCCTCCAAATCTTTAATATATTCACACGCAAAAGGAAGCCTGAACTGTACCTGGGAAAGCACTTCACTAGTGACTCCAGAAAAAATCAAAATGAAATATATAATTCTTGTTCTCATTTGCTTTGCTGGTCGTTTATACTCCCAAGGCCTGTATACCCAAGTCATTACTTATACGCATCGCAGCTCGTTTAAAGAAGTGGTTGCACTTTCTCCTAAAATCCAAGAAATGGAGGAAGGCAGATTTAAAAATGACTTGAAAATTGCTTTGGCTTACGCTCACTTGAACTTATTTCAGTATGATGAATGCCTCAAGATTCTATCCGGTATTTCCAGACCGGATAATATGCAGTCAGGTTCAATTCATCAAATTCAAGGACTCTACTTTTTGTTAGATCAAAAATATAAAAAAGCCGGCAATGAATTTAGTCTCGCGATGGAATTTTTCAATGACCCGCAATCTAAAACGCAATTTTTTGAAGCAAGTAATAATCTCGCTTATTCGTTAAATGTCTTAAGGGAGGACAATGAATACTCTAACATTCTTACCGATCGGGTGATTGAGTACTGTGAATCCAACGGTGACTCAATACTCCTTTCCTATTCCTTAATGAACAAATCTCTTTCGTATCCAACCAATGCTATTGTCGCGCTTCAAAAAGCT
>DASYTA010000629.1:0-9101 GCA_036002745.1 Cyclobacteriaceae bacterium
TTTGCCTGGTTTGATAATGAATGGGGATACGCTAATCGCTTGCTCGATTGGTTGTCTCTATGAATTCTAGAAACAGTTAGCTAGAGATTCGAAGCTGTTTTCATCCCTCTTTCTCTTTCTTAGCCGCCTCCGAGTTCATCGCCGGCGCATTGATCTTAAAGAGCGAATGAAAAATGTAGGTGATAAGCCATCCGAGTATGCTACCAGTGATCACCGCTCCCACACGACTTAAAGCAGAACTCCAAAGTGTGGTTTCATGATGGAGTAGAATAATGATCACAGCAGCCAATGTTGTTCTCGCTGCGGCGTTCAGTTTTAACAAATGGCAAATGAGCAAAGCCATGGCGCAGCCCAACGCAATATTCCACGGAGCAGGGATATGAGTGAAAAGTAAAAGCACACCAACTGAAGCACCCACCAGGTTTGCCTTGATGCGAGTAAGCGCCAACTCCACTGCATCAGTGCCTTCCGGTGACAACACCAACACTACTGAAATCAAACTCCAGGGATAATCAATCCACTCACTGAAGTACACTGACAACAACGAGCAGAGCAGCACACCAGAAACACATTTAGCAATATAGACTGCCAACGATTTGTTGAACACCATGGAATTTTTTTCAAAAGTAATACTAATTCGAGCGATCGAAGTAGCCTTTGCTCTGCACTTTGGTCGAATAGAAATTTAAGAACACGGCAACAAATATCAAGAATACTACAGAATGGCAACTTACAATCAATTTGCCAGCAGGAGTTACTGGGTAATAATCACCGTAACCGATAGAGGCTGAAGTGATAAAACTAAAGTAGATCGGGTCGAACCATGCGTGAAAAGGTTTGTTGAAAAAATTTCCTTCGGAATAGATCACGGCAAAATCAAAAATGATTTCCAGGTAATTTAAAAACAAGAGAAGCATGGAGCGCCTGTAAGAGCGAGGTTTCGATAGACTGTCCGAGGCAAAAATTAAAGTCGGCACATAGAATACGGTTTCAACCATAAACCAAATGAGCACACCAAAAATGACAGGGTTATGTTGCCATCCGTTAGCAAGAATTAAAATAGGAAAGGCAACTTTTAACAAAACCAAAATTTCCACACAGAGATCCTGAAAGGCCAGACCTTTGCGACCGGAAATCTCTTTGATGTAAACTCCTGGGAAAAAGAAAGGAGATAAAGCTAAAAATAGCCGGAAGAATCTTTCAAGACCCATGTCACTGTCATGTTCATTGCTCCAAATTGCTTTTATCGTCTTAATTCTTTCATGAATTGCCCTCACCGGTTTTTCGGAAGGCTTGGAACCCAAAATCAATTTTCTAAGAAATGATCTCATTTATAACTGTAATTTTTCTCTGACAAATTTAATTGTTCAGTCTGTTCATTTTTGTTCGCCTCTGTGTTCAATTATGAAAAGGCTGTACAATCAAAACTTGATTTTTATGTGTTCTTGTCGTTTTACCAAATTGGTTTGTTATTTGTTACTCCACAAAGACATTTGTCATAATCTATGAGAACATTAATCGCTATTTTTCTTTGGTTTATTCTTTTGGTGATGTGCTGGCCGCTGGCACTTGCGCTAATCTTCCTGCTTCCTTTGATCTGGCTGATCCTGCTTCCTTTTCGGATCATTGGATTTTCGCTTGAAATTGTCTTCAAGCTTATTGGAGCGATTCTAATGTTCCCTTTTCGGTTATTGGGAATTCGTTAATTTTTCTTTCCAATCCAACCCAAGTGTGTATGCTTGAAATCATCTGGATATTTTAATCCATACCCTAACAAGCGATCCATGGCGCTGTGTCCAAAGAGGATTATTCCGGCTATGGTTAGTGCTGGAAGAGAAAAATAAATTCCCTCAATCAAAACTACCAATGCTAGTCCCTGATGATGAGCTAAATTATAAGTCACCGCACCTACTCTCGCGTTCACAGCATAGCCGATCATGCTCAAGTCTGGAGCAAGCAGCCAGGCAAAGAATACCCACCATGCATGGCCTAAATACAAACTCAACCAATACGCCGCAATAAACTTAGCAGCATCTTCTAATTTCAAAAGCACATTCATGGTAAATGTTTTTTAAAAACTGTCGCTCGATCCTCCTCCACCAAACGAACCACCACCTCCCGTAGTTGTCTTAACAGCATCAGTTTGATTTCCGCCCATCGTTTGTGAAATGACAAAGGCTTCCAGGTTCATATTTGCCCACTTCGAGGAGAGAAGGTTTTCTCTTGTGAATCCGTTGCGCATTACTTTAAGATAACGCATCACTAAAATTGCAACAGCAATTAAAATCGCTCCGGCAAACATCAATGTAATCTCCGTGTGACCAAGACTATAATAATATTTGAACGTGAACACGGTAAACGCAACCAGAATTAAACTCACTCGCAACAACGCCATGTCTCTATTCTTGATCCCGAAGTACAGATAACCTATCGGCACGACTACTGTCAAGAAATAAAACAGAAACGCGAATGGAATATCTTCACCTTCCGCCATATTGAGATTCATTAGGTTTACGCTGAGTTCGCGCACCACTAAATAATTGCCACTGACGTAAATTAGTAACAAGCAAATAATTTCCAGTACTAATAGGTTATCGCCCCACATTTTCAGGTTACTGTTTGATTTTAATTTTCTTACCAAAAAGAAAATCGCTGAAAATGAAAAGATGAAAACAAATGGAATGACTTGTTTGAAAATTCCTCCCGCTTCAAAGCAATTATAAAATATAATCGCTGCCAGAGAACCTATAGCAGCCACTGTAGTGATCAAATCCAAATAACGAAATGCAGCAAATGAAAAGATAATCAAACAAGTGAACATTATTAATTGCGGGCTATTAAAATCAGTCAAGCCACAAACTCCCAGGATAACAAAGCCGCAGGCATGATACATCACCGCTTCTGTCACTCCTGACTTGAAATGATTTTTGGCGATAAACATTTTTTCAAGCGCAACGAAAGAACCGATTCCGTAAACAATACATCCGAAATAAATGAAAGTTTCTCCAGTCTGTGCAAACATCAATCCTAGTATCCCTGAGATTCCTGAGAGTGCAAACAAAGTCGCTACAAAAAGTAAAATGCGGATGATCAGATTGGGGTGATAAAACGGAGTCTTATATTCTTCACTAATCTTAGCGAATTGTTCGGTCGTGATAAAATGATGTTTAGCCCAACTCTTTGTTTCTTTTATCACCGCGAGGTTATAAACCCATTGTGTATTGTAGGCGCTGCTCATGCTTTCTTGAAAAACGTTTTATACTTAATAATAAAATAAACGAAACCTCCACAGGAAGCCAGTGAGTAAAAAAGCCACAACTCAGGTTCCTGTTCAAAAACAGTTTTTGTCAGCAGGTAAGTAGTGGCAATGTAGCCCGATAGAAAAGCATACAATAAAAATAAAAATGATTTTTTGTGACGCGCCATGTAATATGCGAAAGCACATCCACCATAAATCAATAACGCGTACGCAAACCAATATTCATTGAACATGCCCGTAGTTGCACCCACGAAAAAGATCAACATGCAAAAGTTGAGGTAGGTGAAGGTGAAATGTTTTTTAATTTCTTTATAGTCAAGAAAAAAAGCGATACCGCCCACTAGAATAGAAAAGATGATCGCAGTGTTATACAAATTCGATCCTGAAAAAAAATCTCCACTGTACCATTTTTGAGGAGATACACTGATGCTCCAAAACGAAGCGAGTGCGGTAATCGCCAGTGAAAGGATTCCAACATGATCGAAGCGATAGGCAAAATAGAAGAAGAGAACAGAAGTAATTAACGTGCTCCAACCGAGGTTATCATCAAGAAAACCATATTGAAATTGTAAATACCCTTGGATGGAAACAAAAAGTAGACAACCCAAGAGCAAAACATAATCGTAATAAGGCGTGGGTGCTTGGACAGCCTCGTTAGAATAGCCGACTTCAAGTTTATGCACATACCAAAAACAAACCAGCATTAAAATGGTGAGCGCGATAATGCTAACGACATGCCCAATGCTTCCAATATTTTGATAGACGAGAATCCCAGCGCCTGTTGTAAACAACATCACGCCGAGGTAAAGCAGGGTGCGGAGTTCATAAAAGACGGAAACTATTTTTCCAGAGACAATCGGCTCTATCTTCTGAAACTGCTCTTGCGTGATCAGTCCTTTTTCTAAAAGTTCTTGCGGTGTATGGCGAATCATTTTTTCGGTTTCATAAACATATAACCTGTTGTTACATCAAGCATAGCTTTCAATCCTGTAATAAATCCACGCTCATCGATCATAAAATCAGGAGTATGATGTGAAGGCGCTTTAGCAGGATCGATATCAGCAGGCATTGCACCTACAAAGAAAAAAAAGCCTGGTATTTTCTCTTGATAGAAGGCAAAATCTTCAGCTCCAGTTACAGCATGTACTTCTTTAACATGTTCTTCGCCAGCAGCCAACTTCAAACTAGGGATCATCATTTCAGTGAGTGCTGGGTCGTTGTAAGTGACCGGTGTTTTTTTCACAATGATAACTTCAGCCGTTGCCCCTGCGCTCTCCGCAATTTTAGTTGCTGTGAGTTTTAATTTTTCGTGAATCTTTTCCTGCATCTCCTTATCCAACGTGCGAATGGTTCCAGCAAAATTAGCCTCCTCCGGAACAATATTTTCGCGAATGCCTGCTTGAATTCTTCCTACGGTAATCACCGCTGCTTCTTTTGTCAATTCAGTTTGCCTGCTGATGATCGTTTGAAGTCCGTTGATGATCTGAGCGCTCACTACGATGGGGTCGATGCCCATCCACGGTGCTGCTCCATGCGATTGCTTGCCTCTCACTTTTATTGAAAACCAATCGGATGCGGCCATCATCCCGGCAGGCTTATAAGCAATGTCGCCAAGTTTAGTCATGGATTGAATATGCAGACCAAAAATGACATCCACTTTGGGTTGATCTAACACTCCTTCTCTCACCATCACATCAGCACCTCCTTCTTCACCAATTGGCGCCCCTTCTTCAGCAGGTTGAAAAATAAATTTAATGATGCCCTTCAGATCACTTTTGTTCTTAGAAAGGATTTCGGCAACGGCCATGAGAATAGCCACATGCGAATCATGCCCACACGCATGCATCACTCCGGTTTCTTGTCCGTTATAAGTTGCTTTTTCTTTGGATGCAAAGGGCAAACTATTTCGCTCCGTTACGGGCAGCGCATCAATATCGGCACGAAGTGCGATAACTGGTCCGGGTTTACCAGTCTCGAGCAACGCAACAACACCAGTCTTGGCAACGCCGGTTTGTACTTTTAATCCGAGGGATTTAAGATGTTCTGCGATGTAAGCAGCGGTCTTTGTTTCCTGGTTAGAGAGTTCTGGGTATTGATGAATGTGTCTGCGCCATTCGATCACTTTCTGTTCCATTTCACCAGCTTGCTTGTCAAGCTTGGTTTGTAACTTCGAATTGACCTGCGCGCGCGAACAGAATGCAATAGCGAAAAGAGAAAATGTAAGTAGAATTTTCATATTCATAAGATTGTAGTTATTAAAGCCTAACGACAATCTTAAGAATGTTTTTGCTCTGAGCAAACTATTTGGAATAAATCTCCTTGCCTTTGTCGTCCCACTCTTTACGAATGTAAGGCTTGAAGTTCTTATCGAAGGGCTCTTTGGGATAGGCAATCACGCGTTTGCGTTTGCCGTTTGGATAATTTTCTATCCAATCTCCAATTTTTTCATTCCATTGGTATTCACCTTGCACGGCAACAGATCCGTTCTCATAAAGCATATAATAGTATCCATCTTTCTCATCATATTCAACGGGAGTCACTTCTTTCAAATGCTTGCGTTCGTTGGGATCGTAGTAAGTAACGTAAGAGTCTTTCGGCCAGCCTTTGTAAAATTTTGATTTGTCTTCTACCAGATCATTCTTGTTAAAACGCATCCAACGGCCGTGCTTCGCGCCTTTGTAAAAAATACCTTCCTCCACTGTCACTTGGCCATTCAATTTTTTGTATGGGCCATGAAGAAGCACACCTTTCTTCGGATCGAAGGTGGAAGTTCTTCTTACCTCTCTTCGGGTATAGTCATACCAATAAATATCGCGAGCGAAACCTGTGAACTTTTCATTCTTATTTTTTAATACATAAAAAAGCTCCAATATCATTTTATCGCCATAGCCCTTTCGGGTAAAACCCTTTTTGGTTTTGATTCCGTAAAAAGTCTTTTTCTTTGGTTTTTTCTTTTTGGTAACAATGGGTTCCTCTATTTTCTCATCAAGCGTCAGCAGCTTGAAGGGTTTGTCTGTATCGAATGTAAACTGCCCTTCCTGGGTGCGAGGTTCAGCACCTTGCTGAGCAAAGCCGATCGCGGGTAATAAAAGGAAGAATAACAGTTTTTTCATAATATGAGAAAACGAAAATACAGAAAAAGTATTTTGCCGTTAAATCAAAAATTTAGTTGCTGTTACCTCACTTGGAAAGGAACCGAAATTTTTAGTTTCTCCCAACGAATAGACAACACACCCTGATTATTTTCTCCTTCCACAAGAGAATACAATAATCTCTCTTGAGTGTCTTTTAAAATTTCATGAGACACTTCCAATCGAAGAACATCCTCCTTAGCATTATACTCGTCAGCCAAATGTTGATCCCACTTCTTGTTGAGAATGAAAGTCCATTTCTCTTTTCGGGGAATGGTGAAGATGGCATACTTGCCGGCTGGAATAACTATTTTATTAATTTCAATGCTGCTAGAGAATTCCCAAGTCGTTGCTTTATGAGCGCCTGTTACCCAAACTTCATCAAAAGGAACAAGCCCACCCCATATCACACGACCTCTTACCGTTGGAGCTGTATAAAAAATCATGATATGAGCATCGCCAATCTCAGTATGAACTTCTTTCGGAATGCTTTTCTTTGTTGTGTCCGTAGGCGCAGTCTTTTGATGATCGTGTTGTGCTGATGCGTTCACAACCACAAATGCCGCTATTATCACAAATAGGATTCTCATAAAATACTTAGCGAATAGTTTCTTTTACTGATCCACACCTCAACATCTTATCACCAAAGTAAGGGTTCTTGATTTCCTTTTCATTTGATAGCCAATAAGCACCTGTATTATTATTTGCCATCGGGCAATATTCTAAATAGAGGTCGCCTTTCGAAACCTGACCGGCTTTTACAACGGTCTTCATCTCATTGCTGAGCGAAGCAAATGTTTTTCTAATTTCATCAAGGCCTGTGGCATTCGAAATTTTTGTAGCCTCCGCCATCGCATTCTTTCCATCTTTAACTGATGCCAAAGAAGTTTTCAATTTCCCCGCTGCAGCTTTTGCTTCATCTGCTTTTGATGCCACTAATGCATTCTTCAATTGAATATAATTTTTGTATGCTGTTTCCACTTTCGCGTCTTTAAAAGTTACAGCAGTCTGCGCCAATACTACTATCGCAAAGAACCCAAACACTATTGATGTCATTAATTTTTTCATAGTTTTCAGTTTACTCGTTTAAATATGTTGATGTTGATTTGATCCGCGTTTCAAAACCAGCTCGCTATAAAGCAGATAAGCGCCTGATACTACTACATTTTCTTTTTCTTCCACTCCTTCAGTGATTTCTATTTCATCCGAAGTTTCTTCACCTGTCGTTACCATTCGCATTTTGAAAGAGCCATCTTCCTGCTGTATCCAAATGTGACTGCCAGAGCCATCGCGCACAACCGCATCGATAGGAACTACGATTGTATTTTTTCCTGCATGAGAAAGAATCACGTTCGCTTGCATACCTGGAATAAATTTCTTTTCAGTGTTTTTAATTTCTACTCGCAAAGTTATGATTCGATTTCCTTGTTGAAGTTCAGGGCTTAAGAAAATAACTTTGCCCATAGTCGAATTATTTTCTAATCCGCTCACCTCCACCTTAACGTTGTCTCCTATTTTCACATTTGAAATTTCATTAGAATAAAGCTCAGCTTCAACCCATACTTTATTTAGCTTCTCTATTCGATACAGCGAACTTCCCTCAGCAACATATTGATCTTCTGTTGCATCGATTTTTGAAATTATTCCTGTGGCTGTTGCAAAAAAAGTAATTCTCGAGTTTGATTTTTTCTGATTCGCTAGACTAGCAATTTGATTCTCGGTCATCCCAAAAAGAAGAAGTTTTTTCCTGGATGAGGTTAGAAAAGATTCATATCGCTTCTCCTTCAGTTCTTCTGCTTGACGTTGGGCTAAGAGAAATTCTTGCTGCAGCGTAAGTAATTGTTCGCTGTACATTTCATATAGTGGCTCACCTTGCACAACTGACTGACCAACTTCTTTAAAAAATAATCTCTCGATACGTCCTTGCACACGCGTGCTGATTACTTCTGTCAGTTCCTCATTCACAACAATTTTGCCATTAAGTACAGTTTTGATTTCCATTTCCTTTTTAACCACTGGCATTGTAGAAACATTTGCCAATTTTATTTGGCTTTCATTTAGCACGAGCGAACCATCATCTCCAGCAGTTCCTACTTTTACCAAATCCATAAAACAGATTGGGCAAGTGCCAGGTTTGTCTCGGATGATCTCCGGATGCATTGGGCAGGTGTATTTTTCTTGAACTGCTTGAGTTTTGTTTTGAGTACAAGCCGATGCAACTAAGAGTAGTATTATTGTCCACCGTCCACTGACCACCGACCACTGTCTACTGTCCACTGTGGACTGTTGAATACCGACTGTTGACTTCTTCATCATTTTTTGATTTTAATAAAGCTTTCACTGTCTATCATAAACTGAGCATTGTATGCTATGCTGTCACTGGCATCAATTCCTTTCAGTACTTCAATAAGATTATCGAATTGGTTCCCAGTGGCAATTTCCATTGGTTTAAATATTTCGGCTTTTCTTACAAACACGATTTTCTTCGTTCCTAAATCTAATTGCGCCATCACTGGGATCCACAAGGATTCGCGGGAAGGTTTATTAAACGAAGCCGACACCAATTGGCCAACTCGATATTTACTATCGAGGTTTGATAAATACACTCTCACTTTCGTGAAGTTTTCTCCGTCCTTAAAAAACGGCTGAACAAAATTTACTTTTTCGTCAAGTTCTTCTTCGCTAATTGTTATTTGAATAGGATCGTTGAC
>DASYTA010000630.1:0-3310 GCA_036002745.1 Cyclobacteriaceae bacterium
GCGCTGTGCTGCCCCGCTATCGGCAACTAATTTTCCGAGCATAACGCCAGAAGCAATTATAATTAATAGAGAACCAAGCAAGCTGCCAATCCCCTTCCGAATGGAGACAATAATTGTATCGAGCTCCATACCGAGTGAAATGCCGGCAACAATGGAGACAATTAGAAAAGCAAGGAAAGCATTTACTTTAAACTTGGTGATCAACACAACAAGTAAAACAATGCAAAGAAAAACGATCAGGAGATGCACAGGCTATCACGTAATGGGGTGAAGGTAATCAATGATTACTCTTCTTGAATGCCCGATCGTAAAATTTTTGCCTAGATGAAAAGGAAATTAATTCTTTCCTATCGGAAATCTAAACCCGCCTTCCCAAGTCCATTGCAAGGAAGTGAAATGATGCTTGGCTGTGCCAAGATGTTCAGAGCCTAATTTAGTATTGGTGTAGTTGGCAAACGCACCTTGCATATCCGTTTGGATAAACAAATACTTTAGGAATGAAGCTCTTATACCCAAACTTGTAGCTGCCACCCATCCATGATAATGAAAGTATCCTGGGTCATAGTCGCCAAGTATGGTGTCGATAGTATAAGAGATAAGAGCTCCTGCACCCAACTTCCCAATGGCGTGAATCTGAATATTTTTATGGATGAAAATATTTTGTCTTTTAATAATGCTCGCCAGCAGATAATTGTTTCCATTCGTATGCTGCATGTGGAAGAAATTCGGGTCGAGTGACTGAACGGCATCAATTGGTACTCCGTTCACCTGACCTTTGATATGGATCATCTGATAATCGGTAACCACATATTTTAAATGATCCCAGGCGAGCTCAACACCAAGGTTATGTTTGTCGTTGAAAAAATAACCGGCTGTCATATCGTATTGCGGAATAGTGAGCCTGTCGACATACCAATAGTTTTCCATATCTGGTTTATCGTGTGCCTTGGCATCGTACAACATGAAATCATAACTTTTGCTTGGGTCTGCATCATGACGATAAACATGAATATCACTTGCAGAGTACCAATCGCGATTATAACCCCATGAAAAATAAAACTCGCCAGCTTTTTTTGGCTTTTGTTCGGAGGCGTTTTGAGCTACAGAAAGTCCAATCAACCCGGGAAAAGACACTGTAAGAAGGAGCAGAGAACGAAGAATCAATGAAACAAAGGATAAAATGAAACCACAAATTTAAAAAAAGTCTTTATTAGTTAAGACATCGTTTACGAATTTGGGTTTAATTTAGTTCGCCATTGATTCATTTATTCTTGATACTCAATTGCCTTAATGACAGAAAATGCAGCCCATAAGCGAGCGGAACTAACAATCCTGGAAGCCAGCTAACTGGAAACAGCGTTACAATCGTATTCGAAGGCTCATTCATAAAAGTGCGAAGTGGGGTGGGCATAGACAAAATTGCGATAGCCACAATATTTACCAGCAAGGCTAGGCAGGCAATATTCCAGATGATTACCCCGATTTTGGAAAGTCTACTTCTTGCGATTAGAAAGGCGATAATAGGCGCGCTTATGCCACTGAGTACATCCCAATTTCTTCCTTCAAAAGTCATTTGTAGGGGTGCTTGATTTTCGAGATACAGTGCCCACAAAAGCAATTCAACAAAAAAACGAAAAGCTTGTAGTCGAATAATATTTTCTGTTGGAATGTGAACGAGAATTTCTCTTCCCGATTTCGAAAATGTGAAAGCAATAATTGCGATAAATGGAATGGCAAGTACAGGCGCCATGTTGAACGGGAATATGGAGAAGTTAATCATTCGCCCGCTTAGTGACCAAATGCTTACAAACAAAGTCCAACCAATCAGACAAATCAAAAAAAATAAAATGAATTTCTTTTTCCGAGAGAAAGACCATTCTGTGCTGTTAACTGCTTTCTTGATTTCGAGAAAGAGGAGTGTAAAGCTTCCCAGTGTTAATAAAATGAAACCTGCCTGTATCAATGAGTGTTGCATGGCTTAATGATTTTATATGCTAATGTACGGCAGAAGAGAAATGGTGATGATGACAAAAATTGCTAAAAGCAATTAGGCCTGAACCAGTTGGGTTGGATAAACTCCAAAATGGTTTTTAAAGAGCCGGCTAAAAGAGCTGGAATTGGCAATGCCTACTTTTTCAGAGATCTCTTTGACAGTGTAGCGAGAAGAATTCAAATAACTCACAGCTTTTTCCAAACGAAGTCGGGTAATGAATTGGTAAGGCGATTCATTAAAATATTCTTTGAAGAGCCGGATAAAATGAAATTTGGAAAGGCAGCTCACTCTTGAAAGATCATCCAGTGAAAGATCTTTATCAAAATGAGTGTAGATGAGATCGGTAGCGAGGTGAAGTCTTCGTGCAATTTCTTCGCGTGTTGCAGATTTAGTGGCTTGTAAGTTCTTGGACTTCTTTATTGATTTTCTCTTCTCATCCAGCAACAGAAAAATCAATTCACCTAACAGTTCCTGTTCTTTTACTTCACTATCAACAACTGCTATTTTGCTAATGATCGAATTAAAATCATTATTTCTCCAGTGAATTCTGTTGTGCAATTCTGGTGAAGTTGAAATCTCAAATGGATAGTCAAGCAAGTAATTGTTGGAGTGAGTTACATCATGCCAGATTTCTTTACCTATTTTTTCCCCGATATGGATATTAAATGTTTCAGCTTCGTTGGGAATTGACAGTGTGTATTCCTGCTTGGGGTTGCTTACGAAAAAAGTATTTTCGTTGACGTTAGCTTGCTTGTTGCCGGCAGCTACTGAACTGTTTCCTTGAACTGTTGTGAAGATGGAGAGTGGTCCTGAAATGTTTTCGCGTATAACTTTTTTCGCTTTTGTATTAAGGATTACCGTTGGCCAGCCGGGGTGCTCTAGTTTTCTTCCATCCCAGGTTTTTTGATTTTCAAACCGGGTTTGAATTTGGCTTTTCAACCAATGAATATCCGGGAATTCGTGCAACAGCATATTGGTTCAACGAAAAACGATATTCTAAAGTTGAGCAAAAAAATTAGCCGATACAACCTGAGTCGCATCGGCTAATTTGAAAAATTGATAATCGAAAATTTATGCTACCTGTGCCTGTAATTTTCCTGCTAATACTGATTTGGGAACCGCACCCACTTGCTTATCCACAATCTGGCCGTTTTT
The DNA here is from genome assembly GCA_036002745.1 of Cyclobacteriaceae bacterium. Taxonomy (GTDB): domain Bacteria; phylum Bacteroidota; class Bacteroidia; order Cytophagales; family Cyclobacteriaceae; genus ELB16-189. The sequence continues at coordinate 3,149 of DASYTA010000630.1, forward strand.
GAAAACGAGCAAGGTAGGGATAGAGCGCACGCCGTAACGTGCAGTTATTTGCGGGTTTTCATCCACATTGAGTTTTGCGATCACAGCTTTGCCTTCATAATCGCCCGCAAGTTCTTCAACTACAGGACCGATCATTTTACAAGGACCACACCATTCTGCCCA
>DASYTA010000631.1:0-1522 GCA_036002745.1 Cyclobacteriaceae bacterium
ACAAAACACCCAGTGAAAATCACATCGTTGTCAAAACAATGCTAAATCAAAAAAGGGAGATTTCATTGCCCGATAGTTCTAAAGTGTGGTTAAATGAAAATAGCGAAATCGTTTATGATGAAGATTTTTTGAAAGACTCCTTAAGAAAAATAACTCTTAATGGCGAGGCTTTTTTTGAAGTCAGTCATAATCGTCAAAAACCATTCGTTGTAGAAGGGAACGGATTAATAACCCGAGTATTGGGCACTAGCTTTGATTTAAAATACACGGACACTCAAAAAAGTTTGGTTGTAGTTACTGGTAAAGTACGATTCTCTTATTTAGAAAAGACCGCTGTCAAAGCCTCCATAATTGTTGAGGCTGGTTATCAAACAGAACTACTTGACCGCAAGTTCGTCAAGAGAGAGGAGAGTGATAAGAATAAACTAGCATGGCATACCGGAATTCTGGAATTTCAAAATGAATCATTGGATGTGGTTGTTAAAAATCTTGCAGGTTTATATAAAACTTCCATTGTACTAAAAGTGGCGGATCAAAAGGACTTCAAGTTTACAGGTGTTATTGATCATTTGCCTCTTGAGGTTGCGCTCGAAACAATTTGTTTTTCACTTGACCTTCAATGGAAGAAGACAACTGATGGATATCAAATAAGTAACAATTGATAAGCTGTTATTCTAAAATTCTTAGCGCATGAACAAGCTTATCAAAAAAAGGCAACTGAAACTTTTCATGGTCGGGTTGCTCTTTCTTTTTCTTTCAGATAAGGCCAGTGCGCAATGGCCCGATAAGAAAGCTTCATTTAATCTTGGTAAAATAAAACTTGAAACTGCTTTATTTAAGCTTAAGGATATTTACGGTATTAATTTTTCTTATGGGAATAATGTCATTCCGCTAAACAGACATGTAGAAATGCGTGCCTCAGATAAGACATTGAAAGAAGTTCTTGACATGATTTTACCAACCGTTGGAGTATCCTATAAATTCGTGGGAAATATTATTACTCTGAAACCAATTCAGTCAAAGCAAAATATACGTGGTAAGGTAATTGATAAAACATCGGGGGAGTCACTTGCAGGTGTGAATGTTGTGCTTCTTGATTTGGATACATTAACTGGCGGAACGACAGATGCCGAAGGGAATTTCGTGATCCCGAATATTAAGACAGGTCACTATGCATTGAAAGCTTCGTTCATTGGCTATGAGGATGCGATTGCTTCGGACGTAGTCGTGAACAGTGGAAAAGAGCCTTTCGTCACTATTGCTATGAATCAGGCAACCGTCAATCTTCAAGAAGTTGTCGTTAGTCCTAGTCTTCTCAGTGGTCAACCGATTAATAATTTTTCTTTGGCTGGTGGGCGTTCATTCTCGGTTGAAGAGACCAAACGATTTGCATCTAATTTTAATGACCCGGCCAGAATGATTACAGCCTATCCGGGAGTAGTAGCAAATAATGATCTGACCAACAGCATGGCTATTCGGGGAAATTCACCTAACGGTATGCAATGGCGACTGGAAGGAATTG
>DASYTA010000632.1:0-8499 GCA_036002745.1 Cyclobacteriaceae bacterium
GGGATGCTTTTATTTTGGTAGCACTGGTTGTATTCATTTTCCTTGGCGACTGGCGCTCTACTCTAATCCCGACACTCGCCGTTCCTATATCACTGATCGGTGCATTTTTCTTCATGCAGATTTTTGGGCTCACCATCAACATGATCACATTGTTCGCACTGGTGTTGGCCATTGGTATTGTGGTGGATGACGCCATCGTTGTGGTGGAAGCGGTGCACACTAAAATGGCTGAAGAACATCTATCTCCCTATGCTGCAGTGCAAAAAGTGATTGGTGAAATCAGTGGCGCCATCATCGCCATCACACTTCTAATGGTGTCAGTATTTATTCCAGTGTCGTTCATGACGGGTCCAGTCGGAACATTCTACAGACAGTTTTCAATTACGATGGCTTCTTCAATCGTTCTTTCGGGTGTCGTGGCTCTTACTGTTACACCTGTGCTTTGCGCGATGATTTTGAAAAACACTCACGGAAGGCCGAGAAAGAAAACTTGGCTGAACAGATTCCTTGATAGTTTTAATACTGCCTTCGAGAAACTTACCGGAAGATACGTGTGGCTCTTACAACTCATTGCCAAAAGAAGACTTGTTACAGTAGGTTTATTTGCAATATTCTCTCTCGGTATATTTGGAATAACCAACAACCTTCCTTCAGGATTTATTCCAAGTGAAGACCAGGGAATGTTGTATGCTATTATTCAAACACCTCCAGGCTCTACGCTTGAGAGAACAAACGACTTATCAAACAAACTGGTGGAGATCATTAATACAGTAGAAGGAATAAAATCTGTTTCTTCCATTGCTGGATATGAAGTTCTCACGGAAGGACGAGGCTCCAATGCTGGAACTTGTCTTATCAATTTGAAACCGTGGTCAGAGCGCAAACATACTGTAAGTGAAATCATTCTTGAGCTAGAAGAAAAGGCGAAAGAACTTCCCGGTGCAACGATAGAATTTTTCGATCCACCTGCTGTGCCCGGATTCGGAGCGGCTGGCGGTTTTGCTTTACAATTACTAGACAAGACAAACAGCGGTGATTACAATCAGCTTGAAAAGGTAACGAATGAGTTCATGGACAAACTGAGAAAGCGCAAAGAGATCACTGGTTTGTTTACTTTCTTCAGTGCCAACTATCCTCAATATGAAATTGAGATCGATAACGAATTGGCGATGCAAAAAGGTGTGAGTATCGGCAACGCGATGAACACACTTTCAATTTTCGTGGGTAGCACGTATGAACTTGGTTTTATCAAGTACCAACGCTTTTTCAAAGTGTTCGTGCAAGCAGCACCTGAATACAGAAAACTTCCTACTGACGTACTGAACCTGTGGGTGAAAAACGATCGTGATGAGATGGTTCCTTTTTCTGCTTTTATGAAAATAAAAAAGAAGCAAGGCGCCAACGAAATCAACCGATATAATATGTACAATACAGCAGCAATCAGAGGAGGTCCGGCAACAGGCTTCAGTAGCGGTGAAGCGATCAAAGCAGTACAAGAAGTTGCCGCGAAAGAATTACCTAATGGATTTGACATTGACTGGGCCGCGCTTTCATACGATGAAACAAGACGCGGAAACGAAGCGGTATACATTTTTATCATCGTATTGGTGTTTGTTTATTTCGTTCTTGCAGGGCAGTATGAAAGTTTCATTATACCATTGGCTGTTATTTTTTCCCTGCCTGCTGGTGTCTTTGGATCATTCTTATTAATCAAGGGACTTGGCTTGGCCAACGATATTTATGCGCAAGTAGGACTTGTCATGTTGGTCGGCTTGCTTGGAAAGAATGCCGTATTGATTGTTGAGTTCGCTGTACAAAAACAACAGCAGGGCGCAACCGTTCTTGAAGCCGCTATCGAAGGTGCAAAGGTTCGCTTCCGCCCCATCTTAATGACTTCGTTCGCGTTTATAGCCGGATTAATTCCTTTGGTGATTGCTCATGGCGCAGGTGCTATCGGTAACCGAACCATCGGTTCTTCTGCTCTTGGAGGTATGCTTTTCGGAACTGTATTTGGAGTCATTATCGTTCCGGGCTTATACTACATCTTCGGTAGAATGGCTGAAGGTCGCAAGCTCATCAGAGATGAAGAGCATGATCCATTGACTGAAAACGTGGTACATCATATAGACGCTTTTCCCCAACCTAAAGAAAGTGACGACAATGCAAAATAAAATTGTAAAGTATATTGGAATAATTGGGTTGTCTCTGATATACTCAGCTTGTTCTGTTCCAACAGTAGTACAGAAAAAGGAAAACAAAAATGTTCCTGTGAGTTATAAAGACTCCAAGGATACGATCAACACTGCAAAGATCAAATGGAAGGATTTTTTTGTAGATCCATATTTGAATGCGCTTATTGATACGGCACTTCGCAACAACCAGGAGTTGAATATCATCTTACAAGATATTCAGATCGCGCAGAATGAAGTAAGAGCAAGAAAAGGAGCTTACTTACCTTTTGCAAACATAGGTGGTGGTGTAGGTGTAGATAAATCATCGCGATACACCCGAGAAGGTGCTGTTGACGCCAGTAACGCTGAGATTGAGCCTGGGAAACCAATTCCTGAAGTTTTGCCAAATTACTTGCTCGCTGCCAATGTCTCATGGGAAGTAGACATTTGGAAAAAACTTCGTAACGCACGCAAGTCCGCGGTCTACAGTTACCTCGGTACAACAGCTGGTAAAAATTTCATGGTCACGCACCTCATTGCTGAGATCGCGAATTCATTTTATGAATTAATGGCATTGGATAATCAGCTCTTTATAATAAAACAGAACATTGAAATTCAACAAAATGCCCTTGCCATTGTAAAGCTGGAAAAGGTCGCGGCTAAAGTTACAGAGTTGGCCGTGCGTAGGTTTGAAGCCGAGGTTCTTAAAAACCAGAGTCGAATTTTTCACATCCAGCAAAGTATTGTAGAAACTGAAAACAGAATCAATTTTCTTGTCGGACGATTCCCTCAACCTGTCTTGAGAAATTCCTGGACATTCATTGATTTGAAAACTGACTCTCTTCAAAGTGGAATTCCTGCACAGCTATTACAAAACAGACCTGATATTAAACAAGCCGAACTTGATTTAGAAGCAGCCAAACTTGACGTGAAAGTTGCTAAGGCTAATTTCTATCCTACTTTAAATATCACCGCTGTAATAGGTTTGCAGGCCTTCAATCCAACTTATCTCGTAAGCAAACCTGAATCGATGATGTACAATTTAGGGGCGGGATTATTCGGCCCCCTTATTAATAGGAACGCGATAAAAGCTTCTTATTACACAGCGAGTGCTCGCCAGATTCAAGCAGCTTTCAACTATGAGCGAACAATTTTAAATGCCTACATCGAAGTCGCGAATCAGTTATCGAACATCAATAACTTAAAAAATAGTTATGAGCTCCGATCAAAGCAAGTACATACGCTTACACAGTCAATTGATATCTCAACCCGACTCTTCAGATCTGCACGCGCAGACTATATGGAAGTGTTGCTAACTCAACGCGACGCACTGGAGTCAAAGTTTGAGCTCATCGAAACGAAAAAACAGCAGATGAATGCCAAGGTTAATATTTACCAGGCATTAGGAGGCGGATGGAACTAGGGGCATCTCACGATATCTTATTGACTTTAAATGAAAAATCAAATTGGTTTTAATTGATGTATTAGCCAGCGTAAATATTAAAGAAGTTATTTCCTGATAGCATGAAACATCTTGAGTTTTATAATAAATATAAAACCACGTATCCACCAATTGTGAATCCAATTTTTTCTAAAAGAAACTGGTGGTATGTTATATTGATAACTGTTGCGGCCGTTTTGATCGAACCTTTATTGTTCATGTCAAAATATAATAGGTCTGTTCCGTTCACGTTTAGTTACTACTCGGAACTGATAGGATATTTCTTTCTTATTGCTTTTCCTTTCATTGCGTTACTTATTTGGGTTAACCGACGCGAGTCAACGAAAAGAAGTCGAGGCTATGGATGGGTTGGCAAATTTGAAGTAATAAAAAAGAGTTCGTTATTCTTATTTCGTTACTTGTTGCTCACCCCCGGAAACGGCAACAAAATAAGAGTCAGCAGAAATCTTTTCGACAACACTCGCGTGGGCGACTACATTCTCATTCGCAGAGATTCTCTGGGAAGCGTTGAAAAAATAAGTAAGACTAAAAATTTTTCCGGTCGTTTGGCGAGACGCTCAACAAGGCCGAGCGAAAATCTGTTTGATTTAGAATCCTAAAATTGAGTAAAATGGTCCTTTGGATCATTTTACTTTTTCTTTTGGCTTGATTCAAGAAAACTATACTCACTTTTGAAAATTCCAGGAGTGAGTGCTGGTCGCTCGCCTAACTCCATAATATTTCCTTGTGCTTTATCGAAAGGTTTCCATTCAGGTAGCGAACTTCCATTCGGGTTTCCAGTCTTCACAAAATTTACCCAATAGGCAGTCATAAATTTTTCGACTTTGAAATCAGTTTCCTTCCACGGTCTATCCCATTTATTTAATGTGTGAAGAGCAAAAGGAACTTCAGAAGTATGGAAAGCTCCGTAGTTTGGAAATCCCGGTTTGTCGGTGGGAACGTAACTGAATTGATACATGAAACTTTTGTGCTTGTTCCAGCTAGCCCATTCGTAATCCGGAAACCCGGCGAAGCCAAGCAAACTCAATTTTCGCTGTGAGCTTTTAAGTTCTTCCTCGGTTGCTGATGGAAATAGTTTATTGAACTCATCTATCTTATCCTTATACCTTGTCTTCGCCATTTCACGAAATTGTTCCGATGATTGTGGAGGTCCTTCAATGAGATCGGCATCGCCTGTCACCCATCCTAGCATAATGGGAATATCGTTGTGCTTTCCATTTTCAAAAATCTGTCGAACATCCGTTGGCAATACATTGCCATCAACAATCGGAAAGAAAGATCCGAAGGGAAGTTCGCCGGCCATTTTCAAAACACTGTCGGCAGAAAGCACACGGAGCGTTGATATTTTTTCAGAAAGTTTTTTTCCTGTTAGCTCTGCTTGTGCTAACGCGACTGAAGGTCTGCTTGTCATTGCTCCGCTTTGCGCAATTGCTCCGCAAAACAATCCTTTTGTTAATGGGGAAGCAACAAGCGCTTGAACGCTGAACGATCCCGCAGATTGTCCAGCGATCGTAACTTTATCAGGATCGCCACCAAAAGCTGCAATATTTTCTTTCACCCATTTCAATGCCGCGATCTGATCCATCAATCCATAGTTGCCAGAACTTTTTGTTGGTGATTCCGAGGTAAGGTCTGGATGAGCAAGGAAACCAAACACACCAACACGATAGTTGATCGTTACATAAACAATTCCTTCTTTGACAATACTCTCTCCGTCATAAACAGGACAAGCACCTGAGCCACTCGAAAATCCTCCACCATAAATCCATACGAGTACCGGCAATTTTTCTGAAGATGATTTTGCAGGTGTCCACACATTTAAATACAAACAATCTTCACTCAGCGATTCAGCAGGTGTAATAAATTCTTGAGTCCACATCCGAAAAGGTTTCGGATCATTTTGTACAGGGCTTGGTCCAAACTTCGTACATGCCAATGTACCAAACCAGGGTTTAACAGGTTGAGGCGCTTTCCATCGAAGATCATTTATTGGAGGTGTGGCAAAGGGAATGCCTTTGAAAATATGAATTCCGTTTGTCTCTGTTCCAGACACTAATCCGGATTTAGTCTTCACAACGTCTAAAGAATTTTGAGCATTGATTGTGAAGCCGATGATGATAAAAATTACAATGAAAAATGATTTTAAAAATCTCATGGATGAATAAATTAGTGAATGAACTATCCTAAATCTCACTAATATGATTCAAGAAATCAAATTCAATTTAATCAAAAGAAATAAGGCAGACTATTTCTTTGAAGATTTAAACAATGCCGCGAGTTGGCTGACAATTTCCTGCCTGAAGTCTTCATTGAAGTCGCAATTACCAAGCACAACAAATCCTAGTTTTTCCTCAGGTGTCATAACCAAGTAGGATTTTAACATGAATAAAAAAGGATCAAACCCTGGGCTTAATCCTTTTCGAAAAAACGGTTCCCTGAAAAACCTCTTAAATATAAGTGAAGCGATTACTGTCATGTTACACTTTGTTTTGATTGGCATAAAAAAGCCAGCAACTCCCAAAGAAGCTACCGGCTTATCTGTAAAAATATTTTACCCGCCTGGTAAAGTATCTTACCCATACCTACCCTATGAAAAAATTGTGAAATAAATCTAACCATAGCCCCGCTTACGATTGTTATATAACTTTTGGATCTGTGAAATACTTCATTAACATATCCATAAGGAAGACCTTTTAGTTGTTTTCTCGTAACCAAATCAGAATCGGTAATGAGCAAAACATGTCACACGTTAATCCGTGAAACTTGCAATCTTTTCCAAAAAGGATGTAATTCTTATGTGAATAAGGCTCAGCATTTTTGTTCCATCAATTGAAAACAATTTCATGAAAAAATTATTGAGACAGTGACAAATTAAACCCAATCATTATGAAACAATACAGGCATTTTAAAATTCTACTGCTTCTTCTTTTAGCGTTTGCAATTTTAGCCAGCACAACTTCTTTTACCAATTTTAACAGATCGAGAACACGTGTAGCGTATAAAGAATTGGGCAAAACCGACAAGGACGCTCAGTTCTTGGCTAAGGCCGCTGAACTCAACTTGGACGAAATCCAATTGGGAAAACTTGCCCAGCAAAAAAGCATGATGACCGATGTACAAGAATTAGGGAAGAGTAACGAAGATGATCACAATCAATCGTTGATTGACTTGACTGCGCTCGCGCAAAAAAAGGCGATATCTTTACCCACCAATACAACGCATAAGGCTCAAGATGAATATAAAACGTTAAGCAATAAGACGGAGTCACATTTCAACAAAGCCTATTGTGAAAGAGTAATCAAGGATAATAAGGAGGCAATGATAATGTTTGAAGAAGCTTCCAAAGTGTCCAGCGATGCCGACATAAAAGAGTGGATAACGAAGACCATACCCATGCTTCGCACCCACCTAAATAATGCTACATTATGTAAAACAAAATGTGAGAAAATGTAGGTTAAAAAAATCAGATCGATATAGAAGACTGTAGGCGATTTGAAATGAAAAAGCATCGTTAGTTATTTCGGATCCCTCTTTGCTGAACAAGCTGCACATCCTTCCGGATCACATTCACCAATGATGATTGGAATGTTTTTTAATTCAGGAAAAGAATTGACGACTTCAAAACCTCGTTGAATATCTTTTAACTGCGCACCCATATTCTGTTAAAAGTTTCTGGCCATCCTTCCTTGTCGTGTAATTGGGTTCATCATAGCTAAAGTAAGACCAGAATGGTTTCATGTCGCCAACAGGCTTTGCTGCATCCACTTTAATTGATACCGGAGAACCTTGCGAAAAGCAATATTGAAATAAAAGGAGAAGCCCACTTACAATTACTAAACGAATCATAGTTTCTTGTTTACACTGTGTCCTAATTGAGCCAGTGCTTATTTAATAGTAACTCCAATCATTTTTAAATCCTTTGTTGCTGAACTATTTCCATACCAGATCTCATATTCACCTGCAGTAACGGTCATCGCACCAGCTTCGCGGTTGAAGAATTCAAATGCCGAAGGAGGTAATTCAATAGACACGTCAGCGTTTTTGCCTGCTGATAATTTTATTTTTTGAAAAGCTCTTAGCGTTTTTAGCGGTCCATCGGTATCATCTTTCTTATGCACGTAAACTTGTATCACTTCTGTTCCTTCCATCTTACCAGTGTTTGCAATTGGGATAGTCAGTTTTGCTGTTTCATTTTTTTTGATTTCAGTTTTGCTAATCTGAGCTTTACTAATTGTGAAAGTGGTATAACTAAGTCCATGACCAAAAGGAAAGAGTGGATCGGACATGAAACGATACGTGCGTCTTTTCATTGAGTAATCTTCAAAGCCAGTCAATTGTGTAGAGTCTTTGTAAAATGTGATCGGTAGTTTTCCGGATGGATTGTAATCACCAAATAAAACGTCCGCAACTGCTTGCCCACCCGACTCTCCTCCGTACCATGCTTGCAGAATGGCATCACAGCTTTTTGTTTCAGGCACTAGCCCAATAGCAGAACCGGAACAATTAACAAAAATAATTTTCTTACCAGCAGCCTTCAACGCTTTAAGGCAATTGCGTTGTACTTCCGGAAGTTCAATATCGGTGCGATCTCCACCTTTAAATCCAGGATAAGACACCGGCATCTCTTCACCTTCAAGCAGCGTAGAAAGACCGCCCACAAATACAACAACATCAACGTCCTTTAATTTATTTATAAGCTGAGAATAATCCACATCTACTTCCTTCCCGAAATTAAATTCAATGTTTGCTTCCCAGTTATTCAGCTGCGCAAAATGAATTTCTATAGTATACTTTTTACCTTTCTCCACTTTAAATGGAACCCGCGAAGGTAATGTGCGCCAGTTCATGTATCGCTGAACTGATTTG
>DASYTA010000633.1:0-5520 GCA_036002745.1 Cyclobacteriaceae bacterium
TCATCAAAATATTTACTGAACCTGCTAAAAAAAGAAGAACAAAAAGGACTGCACGAAGTGTCGTTATTTCCTGGTAGAGGTCTCTTAATCCCCAGAATTGTATTTGAAACAATTGGGCTCTTTGCGGAAAAACAGCTTCCCCATTATTTGGCCGATTATGATTTTACCCAAGGCGCCCGAAAGAAAGGTTTTAAAATTTATTGCAATTATGATGCGATCCTTTATACTTACCCAGAAGAAGGAGGGGACCATAAAATTAGAAAAACCAAAATGCTAAAAAGTTATTTTAAGCATCTGTTCGGCATTCGTGGTGGAGGCAACTTAAGAAACTTTACCGTTTACCTCATGAGAAATTGCCCGCGCAAAGATATTTTGTTTGCATTGCTTGCAGGATACTCACGCAGGCTGAGTGGATTTTGGTTGAAGTAAATAATTCAAGCGCACCTGAGATTCTGTTATTTGGGAAACTTGTAAAGCATAAACGATTTCGCAAGCCCCATGAAGCGTTCGACTTCCAAATCACCATTCGGAAAAAAGCCCTGAATTTCTTTCCTACTTAACAACCGTATTTCCTCGATGATATTCTCCGCATACTCCCTGCTGTACTTCACTCCATTTATAATCGATGTTTTTGTTTGAAGAAACACTTGAAGCTTCTTAGGCAAGAACTGAAAAAAAGGAAATTTAAAATGAGGCTCAATGGGAAAATACTTGTTGGGAGTTTGGATAAAATAATGGTTAGCAACACGAATGGCTTCCGAAGCCATTTTGCTTTGATTTTCTGTCGTATGCAAATGCTCAATAAGCGAATTTGAAAAAGCAATATCAAAAGACTTATCAGCAAACATTGACAGGTCGCAAGCATTACCTTCCATCACCCTGATGTTCGAACTGTTTGATTTCTCGGTTTTCAAATTAATTATCGTAATCAAAACATCTTTATCTTGATAATTTTCATCCGTCCAAAATCGTGCGGTGCCACCGATGTCGAGAATCGTTACAGGTTTTTCGAGAAGTGCCAGTTTTTCTTCAAAGAATTGAAAGCGTTTTTTTCTGAACCTGCTGCCGATGTAGCTCGGATTTGAATAGTCGTTGGCCTTGAGAGAAATGATGGCTAAGTTGCCCATGATTCAATCGTGTTTAATTAAGAATCAATATTGCAATAAGCAGCAATCGAAATCAATGATAGCCATCATCGGTTCGAAGGATTAAGGAAGTGACTAAAAAATGATACGGCACAGAGCTAAAAATGAGATGAACTCCAAAAAATTGTGCCGACCAAATTTCAGCTTAAAATCATCCGTTAGGAACTAAATTCAAATCATTGGTAACTATAACCTGATCTACTTGCATATTTTCGTTTAACCAGGCGATTTGAAATTGGTTTGCTCCCTGAACAAATGGGAATAAGGCAGTAGTACCTGAATCAGTTATTCTTACCCAAGTCCAAGAGGTATTGATACCTGCAGACCATGTTAGCCATTTTCCTTTTCCGTTATAGACGTACGATGTTTGATTGGAAGAAGATGGTGATTTCACTTTGGCCCATATTATATAGTTGTCTGTCCTAGGTAATTGAAAGTTGAAAGCGGCAGCGCCTGGAGGTGGTATTGCATAGTTGTTGCCGTTACCAGGAGCAACGTAAAAATAAGACCCGCCCATGGCGAGCACGTCATTACCCTGTATCATCTTGCCACTTAACACAGCAGCATAAGAATCCAAAGTCAGCGTTGTGCTTGTGCTGCCGCTGAGAGTCACGGTTGCCGAATTGGAAGTTGTTATAGCGCCAGCATTGTCCGTAGCTCTTGCAGTGAGAACACCAGCAGCAGCAGTCCAAGGCAAACTGTAAGGGGCAGTCAAATCTTCCCCAAGTTTTGTAGTGCCATTAAAAAATTCAACTTTCGTAATGCTTCCATCATTGTCGGATGCAGTGGCAGTGAGTGTTACTGCCGCTCCGGGAGCAAGGGTTGAATTATTTGCAGGACTTGTAAGGTTTACAGTAGGTAAAACATTGCCAGTGCCATTAAATTCTATTGCACCAATGTCTGGAGCAGTACCTAAGAATGTATAACCAACATTAGCACCAACATCAATCAATGGACTTCCGGATTTTGGCATGTAGTAAGCAGCAGGCCGTGCACCAGTTTTAGAGATCAACGGATCAGAAGTAAGATTATTCGAGTATGTTCCGGGTACAGTTCCCACGGGCAGTCGCGAGAACGAGTTGTTACTTACTGTGAGCCCGGTGATGGTGGCACCGCTTTCAGTGTGCACAAGTTGGTTCGCGTAATAGCTGTAAGCTGTGTTATTATCAATGAATAAATTGTTTTTGATGTCCACGTTATCACTGGCGCCTCCATAAACACCAACTACATTCATTGTTTTAGCGCCGGCAAATTCAATAGTGTTATTATACAACTTAACATTGTGCAAACCGCTCCATTGTGAACGTACGACTTCACCAGGATAGGTACCCTGCATCCCATAAAAAGTATTATGGTGAATGCTCCAGTTTTTCATGGGGTTCGACCAGTTAACAATACCATATAACCCTTTTAGAAAATAATTATGATCTATTTCGGCATCGTGAATGTTTAATTCGATGCCGTAACCAGCCCCGTGCGCGCGCGTATCCATATCGAGCGTGTTATGGTGGACTCGCATGGTTTGAATTCCTGATGAAGGAATAGCGTTGCTATTCACCAACGAAATATTGTTGTCTACGTAAGAATTAAAAATCTGACAGCCAACCAAATTTACCTGCCAAAGCTCAATAGCAATATTCGGTGCACTACCGTTGTTCCACAAACCGACCGGGCTTACGGAAATACGGCTATCGTGAATCAATGTGTTGAAGATATTATTTCCACCATTGGGCCCGATCGCCTTGATACCATAGCCGGTATTCTCGTCTACAGTCAGGTTGCTGATGTCCACACGATCGAGATTACCAAGACTTAATGCGCCGACACAATACGCAGAGCTCCCCCATGATGCATTGATGATTTGAGAATTCTTCAAAGTAGATGTCTGCACATCCCAGAGCCAGATGCCCATGAAATGAGTATTCATCACTTTCACTCCATCGATCGTTACATTATTTCGATGACGAACATAAATACCTCCGTGTAATTTTTTCCCGTCACCATCAATTGTAAATCCGCTCAGAGTTTGATTGCCCGGCAGTTGATTGTACTCGTTTAAGCTAATCAGAAATTTGTCTGTTGAATAAGCAGGCGAGGCTGGATAATAATAAAATGAACTCGCAGCTTTGATGATGGTCTGATCGATACCTGCACCAATAATGCTTACACCCAAGGGGACTTCGATAAGGCCGTTTTCGACAAATGTTCCTGCCGAAAGCATAATAGCGTAGTCCTGGCTAGCAGGCGTTTTAGTTACTGCATACTTTAGTGTCTTCCAAGGACTTGCGGCACTTCCATTTCCTGCGTCATTTCCTGTAGTGCTTACATAGAAGGTCGTTGCCGCAGACCGAGCACTAATGTTAGTTATTGCTGCATCTGTACTTTGAGATGATGTTTTCGGAACTATTGACTCCTTGACTTGGCATTGAACAAGTAACAATGCGAAAAGGAGAAACACATAAATCGTTTTCATTTTTTTGGTTTTAGGTAAATTGATTTACTCTTTAGCTCGTGTTAAAAAATTGAAAATAGGTGCCCTGAACCTGAAATGGTCTATTTTTTCGGGCTCGTGATTTTGTTAGAAAAATTGCTAGTTATGGATCCGATTGGACCTACTTCTTAAATGCTCGATGATATGAGACTGAATTTCTATTGATTTAGAATTCTAATCATGCCAATGGTAGTTAGTTATTTACAACAGATCTCTTCCCAGACTGGATAATTCCGATGATTTAAGCTATCGATGTTGATGTTGTGATAACTTCCCGACTGATCTCCCCACTTACCTCAATTAAATTAGATTGAGTTTTTCCTGAAATGATTTTCAAAAGTGTATATCCGTCATCAAAATTAAAAACCTATGTCGTCAGATTGCGCTTGCTTCCGGTAGATAGGGTTAATTGACGATCAATGATTTATTTATTGACGATGAGCATCATCGTTTTTCGAAAATAGAGTAACGATATTAGAAAGCTGCAAACGCTACTTTGAGAGCTAATTGTACAAATACAAGACGATGAGGATACTTTTAATTCATAATCGATACAAACAATCTGGGGGGGAAGACTCTGTTTTTCAAGCAGAAAGCGATTTGCTGAAACAACATGGCAATGAGGTGGGGCACCTGCGATATGAAAATTCACTAATCAAGACTCTAATGGATAAGTGCATTTCAGGGATTTTAACCATTTACAATCCAGTAAGTGCTCATGTACTCAAAGTTAAAATACTTGATTTTAACCCGGATGTTATTCACGTCCATAATTTCCTTCCACTTATTTCACCTTCAGTTTTTTCATTAGCGAAGAAACTGGACATTCCAATAATTCTGACATTACATAATTATAGACTTATATGCCCCAGCGCCACCCTTTTCTTTAGAGGTAAAATCTATGAGAAAAGTATTCACTCGATATTTCCCTTCGATGCGATTTGGAAAGGTGTTTATCGAAATTCGCGAATACAGACTGCTATTGTTGTCATTATGATCGCGATTAACAACAGTCTAGGCACGTGGAAAAGTAAAGTGAGCGGGTATATTGCACTTACTCGTTTCGCGAAGGAAAAATTTGTTGACTCTTCAATTTCGATTTTAGAATCAAAAATTTTTATAAAACCGAATTTTGTTGCTGACAGTGGCAAAGGGAATCTCGTTCGTGAGAATTTCTTTTTGTTCATAGGAAGGCTAACTCCGGAAAAAGGAATTGAGACTCTTATAAAGGCTGTCGATATTTATAAGTTTAAACTGGTTATTATTGGCGATGGGCCAATGAAAAAAATGGTGGAAGATGCAGCCGTAAATAATTCTTCCGTTACTTATTTAGGTTTGCAACCTAGACTCACTGTGATTGATTATTTAAAGAGATGTAGAGCATTACTTTTTCCGTCTATCTGGTACGAAGGTTTCCCGGTTACTATTCTTGAGGCTTTTTCCACGAGTACGCCTGTAATTGCATCCAATCTCGGTAGCATGAAAGAAATTATTCAGGACAAGGTCAATGGTCTTCATTTTAAACCTGGAGACGAACTTGATCTAATATCGAAAATTATTTCTATTTCAGAGAATAAAGATCTTGCGCTAAGCATGTCAAGCAATGCACGAATGAGTTATGAGGAAAATTACACGCCTTCGAAAAATTACGAACAATTGGAGCGTATATACAAAAGCGTGATTTCAAAAGGTATGATATTGGAAAGCAATCAAAGGTTTACACCTATGTCTGTTGCTAGTTAAGAGATACGGTTTTATTTTTTTCAGTTGAATCTGTAGCTACCTCAAACAGGGTAACGTCTTTAATCCAAAATGTGGAGTTACTCTTAAAGTTTACCCTGGCTTCAACATTACCTTTATTGACTTTAAAGTAATATGTAAATG
>DASYTA010000634.1:0-9779 GCA_036002745.1 Cyclobacteriaceae bacterium
GTTGAAAAATTTTTATAAAGTTTATATAATGACATTTGAGGATTATCTTAAAATTAACCCTGGCCATCCTGATCAACTCACTGCAAAAATTGATTCAATTGAAAGAGCTTATCTAACCTCAAAGTTTTACAATTACCTTAAGACTGTAAATAAAGACGGCTTAGTTTTGGACTTCGATCCCTTTATTGGCGGGCAAATGATCGACAAACTTATGCTAGAGGAGATGACGTTTAAAAAAATTGACAATGATCTGTATGAAGTTCATTACAAATACGGAGATTATTACAATAAAGTGAAACTAAGAATTGGGAAAGAAAGTGGATTGTTCAAAATACGTGACGCTTTTTTTGAAGCTGATGGTCGTGAGTATGAATTAACAAAGGAAGAATGGAATCATTAACAAAATGACCAATCCTTTTTGGAAAAAGACTATAACAATAATTTTCGCGATCATTTACCTGATCTCGTTGCTTTGGCTCTCTTCCGTTTGGTACAATACCTACACTGGATTTCATTTCTTTGATGATCTTTTCGAGTGGGAGTATATGGATAAGTTGGGCCACTTCTTTTCATCGTTTCATTTAGGACTCTTCTTCTATAAAATTTTCGGTAATCCTAATAGTTTAAATCAGTCAATTCAAAAAAAATGGTTTTGCTTTAGCGGATTCGTTCTACTTCTTCCCATTGAGATCCTGGATGGTTTCTCATTGAATTATGGAGCCTCTCCCGCCGACTTACTAGCCAATGGGTTGGGTGGATTGTTTTGTTATTGTCACGTCACCTACAAAGTTCTTTCCGATACGCTACCAAAATTCTCCTTTCATACTACTGCCTTGAATATTATCCGGCCGGAATTGTTAGGATGCAATATTTTTCAGCAGGCGATAAAAGATTACAACGGACAAACGTATTGGCTTTCATTAGATGTTAACAAAGTACTTAACGCTAAAATTTTACCGAGCTGGTTGATGCTGACAATCGGCTATGGTGCAGATGGACTGTTAGGTGGGCACGATACTGAGTGGGAAAATAAAAATGGAGAAACTAAAGACTACTCAACTGTAGCTCGAACAAAGCGCTTTTTCATTTCAATCGACATAAATGCTAACAGCCTGCGAGAAAAAAATAAATTATTGAATTACTTACTAGCGCCTTTTGCGCTACTCAAATTTCCTGCGCCAGCCTTAGAAATTAATTTTGAGCGAGGTATTGTTTTCCATCCAATCTATTTCTGATCTGATGGTGTAAGGTTGAGATCGCGCATGGCGATTCTCTTCACGATGTAACCGATGGTCAGCCCGAGCGTAGCAAATCCGAGCATGATGAAAACAAAATTATTTTCAAATGTTGTTACTTCGATGGTCAACAATCTTCCAGCCCAATAGCCAGCCGTGCTGATCGTAGTAGCCCAAATGAGACCGGTCACAATGCTATAGAAAAGATAACTGATCGGTCGCAAGCCACTCATACCAATCACCAATGGAATAATAACGCGGAATCCATAAAGAAATCGGTAACTGAAAAGGATTTGGAATTTATGTCGATGAAAAAAATCAGTGACGGGCTTTACTTTAGCTTGTAACTTTGGTCGCTTAGCGATAAAGACTTTCCCGTTATAATGTCCGATGAGGAAATAAATCCAGTCGCTGACAAATGACCCGAAGAACCCAGCGAGCACTGTCCAGGGAAACATAAACAAGCCCTTATAGATCAGTGAAGAAGCAGTGAGTATAGCAGTTTCACCCTCGAAGAAGGTGCCGACCATTAAGGCGATATAACCGAATTCGTTAATAAATTTTTCCATCTTGTCAGATCAACCTTGCACTTGTTCAATCAAATCTCCTTTGATCAAGAAAGATTTCGTTTCTACTTTTTGTCTAACATCGAGGTAACTTGTATAGGTCTCATGAAATTGACTCCGCCCACGGATCGCCTGATCATAAATTCCCTGTGTGCTTAAAATCAACTCGCATGCTTCTCGTACTCCATGTTCATCGCTGGCAGTGATATAATCGGCAAGCTCGTTTTTAATGGAGTAGTTCAGAAACATAGGAGCCGCTCCGTGCTTTATTAAAATGCGAAGCCCACACTTCTCAGCAACACCCAGATCAAGTACGTCATCAAAAACAAAAACCACTTCGTGAGCTTGTAGTTGATTGGATTTTAAAAAATGATCGAAGGCGTTGAGTTTATTTTTCGATTTAAGATAAACGGCATGGAAATGTTCACGTTGTGCCAAATAGGATGCAGATGGATTATCCTCGCCGGTAATAATTCCAACATGAGGAAGTTTAGCATTCTTTAGCCAATGACCAAAGCGAAGCATATTCGTGCCCATGGCATCAACTTCACTAAACGGACTTCCACCTTCTGCAGTTTTCACTCCATTGTTAAACACGCCATCCCAATCAAAGATGTAGGCCTTTATTTTTGAAAGCCTCTCCTTGAATTCAGCAAAAGGGCGGCTAAAATTGCCGCCCAGTTGTGTAAAAATAATTTCAGTGTTCTCCACTAAACATTTAGTCAATCTCCATGTCCTGAATATCCAGCATGCCCGCAGGCTTGCCGTTTTCAGTAACAAGGATAGTATCTACTTTTGATTTTTTGAAAATCTCTGATGCTTCGTACAACATTGCGTTGGCATCTACGGCCACAGGAGGATTGTATTTGAAGTCGCCCATCTTGTGCGCCAACACATCCCTTCCTTCTGCCTGGATTTTTCTGCGTAGTTCGCCATCGGTGAAAACACCAAGCGCTGTTCCATCTCCATTGGTTACCGTGATTGCACCAAAACCATACTCCGTCATTTTAATAATCGCGTCTGTAAGAGAAGTGCTAGCAGAAACAACAGGGTTTACTTTGTTGATCGCATCCTTCACACGAACTGTCATTAAGCGTGTGTGCTCGATAAACTGCTGCGTTCCAAGTTGAGTGAAATTGTTTTCTGTCAATACTTTCATCAACTTCCAAGGCACCGTGATCGTGTGAACACCACTGTTGAGGGCGTTGCGTACGTGCTCTACTGTTCGAACAGAAGAGAACATCACTTTTGTATCGTAACCGTAATGATCAACCGCAAACACAATCTGATCAAGAAGGTCAAGCGCATCATGACCTTGGTCTTGCAAACGACCAATTAATGGACAAACGTACGTTGCACCAGCTTGCATCGCCATATAAGCTTGCTGCAAAGTGTAAATCAAGTGCACATTCACCAGCAAACCTTCTTTTCTCAAAAGAGCACAAGCTTTTACACCTTCCAACGAAACAGGAATCTTGAAAACTGTTTTCTTCGGATCAAGACCCAACGCCAACTGACGCTTTGCTTCTTTTAGTACATCCTCAGCTTTATCGCCCAACGCTTCGATCTGAAGCACAGGTACGATCTTAGAAAGTTTTACAATGAGACCGTCAACATCGGTAACACCACCACGGTGCATAAAGGTTGGCGTAGTAGTGAGACCGGTAAGAAAACCAAGTTGAAATGCCTCTTCGATTTCTTTAAGGTCAGCTGAGTCTAAGTATAATTCCATAAAATATAGTTTCTGGTTAGATAAATTCTTATTTCAAAACGGGAGTTTGCTCACGGTACTTCACTTCAATAGCATGAAGTTCGATCAAAGGCTTTAAAAACTCTTCGAGGTCGTAAACACACAACTGACTCGCTGCATCGCAAAGTGCTTTTTCAGGCTCGGGGTGCGTTTCGATGAACACGCCATCCACACCCGCAGCTACACCTGAACGTGAAAGTACAGGAAGGAATTCACGCGCACCGCCTTTAGCGTCTGCACTTGGGATTCCGTATTTTCTAATTGAATGAGTGATATCAAATACTACTGGATAGCCGATCTTGCCCATGTGGTAGAAACTACGGGGGTCAACGATTAGGTCGTTGTAGCCAAAGGTATAACCACGTTCCGTCAAAATGATTTGGTCATTACCAGCCTCAACACACTTCGTTACCGGGTGCTTCATGTTATCCGGAGCCAGGAATTGACCGTGTTTAATATTAATAACGCGTCCGGTTTTAGCTGCCGCTACCATCAATGCAGTTTGCATACAGAGATATGCTGGAATTTGAAGTACATCGACCACCTCACCAGCCGCAGCAGCCTGGTCAGGGTAATGAATATCCGTGAGCAGCGGGAATCCGAACTGCTCTTTTACCTTCGCCAACAACTTCACACCCTTCTCAAGGCCTGGTCCGTTGTAATATTTTAGACTACTGCGATTGTCTTTTGTGAATGATGACTTGTAGATGATCTTGATCTTCATCCTTTCCGAAACCTCCTTCAGCTTTTCAGCTGTTTTCATCATAATACTCTCCTCTTCGATCACACAAGGACCAGAGATGACGAAAAGCTCGTCGGCACCACACTCGATATTGCCGACTCTAACTATTTTCTTGTTCATATTTTTCCGCTTTTAGGTTTCCGATGCCCTCCTACCTAACGGTCGAAAGGGTGATTTAATAAAAACTTAGCAAAGGTATTGAGATATTTAAAATTTTAACGCTTAATTTTGTGGAAACAAATTTAACTGAATGCCTTTTATCTAACGGTAAAACCACTAACGCGAATTGGAAAAAGAATTCACATCCCATTTGAACCGCAATTTTGACGCTGGTTCGATCAATTGCCGCCAGGCATTGAATGAGTCCCACCTCACACCTACACGAGTGGGCAGGCGACCGCATAGGCGTATCCGCATCTGATACCCGATCTTTTCTACTAAGATCCGGCGAAATACCCAGGGTGTTTTGCCTTTAATGCTTTAGATTTTTCAATAACACAACTTAGGATTATCGTGAACAACAATATAATTGTGCGCGAGGCAACTAATGCCGACGCACATTTTGCAGAAACCATTACCAACGAAATGGCCGAGTCGGCCAAGGCGAGGGGCACCGGTATTGCCAAACGCTCGCCCGATTACATCAAAATGAAGATGTCGGAGGGCAAAGCCGTCATTGCCACCACCCCGGAAGGTGAATGGGTAGGCTTTTGCTACATCGAATCGTGGGAACACGAAAAATTCGTTGCGAATAGCGGGCTCGTAGTGTCTCCAGCGTACCGCAAAGGCGGTGTGGCAACACAAATCAAGCGCAAAGTGTTTGAACTTTCGCGTAAGAAGTATCCACACGCAAAGATTTTTGGCCTCACCACGGGATTGGCCGTCATGAAAATTAATTCCGATCTGGGTTACGAACCGGTAACCTATTCTGAGTTGACGAATGATGAAGAGTTTTGGAAAGGATGCCAGAGTTGTGTGAACTTTGAAATTCTAACAAGCAAAAACCGGAAGAACTGCATGTGCACCGCTATGCTCTATGATCCTGCAGAAAAAGCAAAAGACGAAGCAGCGAATCTTGCCGCAATTTCACAGCCCAAGCATGAACCGGCAAACCGCGAAGCAAAGGAGTTTGCGTATTACTCCAAGATCTACGAACGCTTCATGCGCCTCAAACAATTTATGTTGCTGAAAGGCTGGAGGAAAAATGATAGCAATGATGAGAATAAGAAGTCATCTTTTTTGGCTTTTTTATTTTTCTGGTAATAATTCTGGATTCTAAAATTCTATATTCTAACTCCTATATTCTTTTCAAATAATGAAGAAAGTTGTATTGGCATTTAGCGGTGGATTGGACACCTCCTACTGCGCCATTTATTTAGCGAAGGACCTCGGTTATGAAGTACATACCCTTACGGTGAACACTGGCGGATTCAGCGAAAGTGAAGTGAAAGACATTGAGAAGCGTGCACTTGACCTCGGCGTGAAGTCGCACAAGACGGTTGATGAGACTAAAAACTACTACGATAAAGTAATCCGCTTTCTGGTTTATGGAAACGTGCTGAAGAATGCTACTTATCCATTGAGCGTAAGCGCTGAGCGGATGTCGCAAGCATTGGCAGCGGCCAACTACGCAAGAGATATTAAAGCCGACGCTATTGCGCATGGCAGCACAGGTGCTGGCAATGATCAGGTACGCTTTGATATGGTGATCCAAATTCTTGCACCTGGAATCGAGATCATCACCCCTATTCGCGATAAAAAATTAAGTCGTGAAGAAGAAGTTGCATACTTGAAAACTCATGGAGTTTCTTTCAGCGCCGAGAAAGCAAAATACTCTATTAACAAAGGAATCTGGGGAACATCGGTTGGAGGAAAAGAAACATTGAATTCACTTGGCATGTTGCCCGAAGAAGCCTGGCCAACGCAAGTGACGAAAAAGGAAAGTGAAGAAGTTACACTGGGATTTGAAAAAGGTGAATTGGTTTCTGTTAACAAAAAGAAATTCTCTCATCCTACGGAAGTAATTCAATTTCTTCAATCCATCGCTGGAGCTTATGGCATCGGTCGCGACATTCACGTAGGCGATACTATCATTGGAATAAAAGGCCGTGTGGGGTTTGAAGCTGCAGCGCCTGTCGTAATCATTAAAGCGCATCACGCATTGGAGAAACATGTTCTTACCAAGTGGCAATTGAGCTGGAAAGATCAACTTGCTCAGTTTTATGGAAATTGGCTGCATGAAGGGCAATACCTGGATCCAATCATGAGAAACATCGAAGCTTTCCTTACTGACTCACAACAGCAAGTGACTGGCGAAGTTTCCATCACGCTCCTTCCCTATCGTTTTCAGATCAACGGAATCGCTTCAGCCTATGATTTGATGTCGGCTAAGTTTGGAAAGTATGGTGAGATGAATCTCGGCTGGACAGGTGATGATGTGAAAGGGTTTACAAAAATCTTTGGCAACCAAGTGGCGATTTATCACCAAGTGAAAGCCGACGCTGAAAAGAAATCCTGATATGAAAAAGATAAAAGCAGGAATCATTGGAGGTGCTGGCTATACAGGTGGCGAAACAATTCGCTTGTTGATTAATCATCCGCATATCGAATCACTTGCGGTGCAAAGCAGAAGTCAGGCTGGAAAGCTTGTTAGCGATACGCACAATGATTTAGTTGGAGAAACTGATTTGAAATTTTCTGACAGTATTCCAGAAGTTGCCGTCTTATTTCTTTGCCTTGGCCATGGTGACAGCAAAAAGTGGTTGACAGAGAATAAAGTAGCAGCATCCACTAAAATCGTTGATCTCGGAAATGATTTTCGTCTTGGAGATTCTGTAACAGGCAGAAACTTTGTTTACGGTTTACCTGAATTCCAAAGAGAGGAAATTAAAAAGGCAACGAACGTTGCTAACCCAGGTTGTTTCGCAACAACGATCCAACTAGGATTATTGCCATTGGCCAAAGTTGGATTGTTGGGAGAAGTTCACACTACAGGAATCACAGGCTCAACAGGCGCAGGTCAAAAACTACAGGACACTACTCACTTCACCTGGCGCGCAAATAATATTTCAGCCTACAAAACATTAACCCATCAACATCTGGGTGAAATGAACCGGACGTTGAAAGCGCTTCAACCAAAGTTTGATTCAGCATTAAACTTCGTTCCTTGGCGTGGAGATTTCACCCGAGGAATTTTCGTAAGCTCGATCATCTCTTCCGAAAAGAGTTTAGAAGAGCTAAACAAACTGTATCAGGGCTTTTATGCTGGTCATCCATTTACAATTGTCACTTCATCAATGATCAACCTGAAGCAAGTGGTGAACAACAACAAGTGCCTCGTCTTTTTAGAGAAAGAAGGAAACAAATTAGTCGTTCACTCAGCCCTTGATAATTTATTAAAAGGTGCAAGCGGACAAGCAATACAAAATATGAATCTCATGTTCGGCTTTGAAGAAACAGCCGGACTCCGTCTCAAATCAATTGGTTATTAATTTCAATTAACGTATGAAAAATAAAATTGCAATCATCGGTGGTGGAAACCTGGGCAGCGCAATCGCTCAAGGATTGGTTAAATCCAAACTATCAAAAGCTGCCGACATCACGATCACCAGAAGGAACCTTTCAAAACTTGATCATCTGATAATGGAAGGGTTTCAGTTGACTACTGATAACACCGACGCTGTCAAAAAAAATGAGCTTATTATACTTTGTGTCCAACCCAAACAATTAGCCGGACTTTTAGCAGAGATCGGTTCGTCCATTCAAAGCAAACATGTTTTGGTTTCGACCATCACCGGGGTTTCAACAGAAGAAATTTCTTCTCACCTCAAGGAGAAAACTCCAATCATCCGCGCCATGCCCAATACCGCCATCGCTATTGGAGAGTCGATGACTTGTCTTTGTGCGAAAGATGCAAGTGAAAAACAATTAGAAGAGGTGAAAAGTCTTTTCGATGGATTAGGAAAAACGCTTGTCATTGAAGAACGTTTAATGAAAGCCGCTACAGTACTAGCAGCCAGCGGCATCGCTTTCTTCATGCGCTACACACGTGCTGCAACGCAGGGAGGAATTCAGATGGGTTTTGATGCGGAAGAAGCACAACTTATCGCAGCACAAACTGCAAAGGGTGCATCTTCACTTTTGTTGTCGGGCGAATCGCATCCTGAAATTGAAATCGACAAAGTGACTACGCCTGAAGGATGTACGATTGCTGGTCTTAATGAAATGGAACATCAAGGATTAAGCTCAGCGTTAATCAAAGGAATTATTGCTTCGTTTGAGAAAATAAATAACATAAGGAAATAGGCTAGCAGCTTTCGCTTCGGTTGCTAGCCTCGAGTATCCAGAATCAAGCATCAAAAAAATTCGATTATAACCTTAAAATATTTTATCAAGTGAAATTCTTTGACGTCTATCCTCTCTTCCCGATCGAGCCAGTAAAAGCACAAGGCTCCTGGCTTTGGGATAAAGAGGGAAATAAATATTTGGATTTATATGGTGGCCATGCTGTGATTTCAATCGGACACAGTCATCCACATTATGTTGAAACAATTAAAAACCAGTTGGATAAAATTAGCTTTTACTCCAACAGTGTTCAGAACTCTTTGCAGGAAGAGTTAGCAGAAAGACTCGGTCGGATGTCTGGCTATCCGGATTATCAGCTCTTTCTTTGCAGCTCCGGAGCGGAAGCCAATGAAAATGCGCTCAAGCTTGCATCATTTGTTACAGGCCGAAAGAAAGTAATCGCTTTCAAGAAATCATTTCACGGAAGAACATCGGGAGCAGTAGCTGCTACAGACAACCCAAAAATTGTTTCGCCTTTCAATGCTAATCACGAAATTGAATTCGTTCCTTTCAATGACGAAGCAGCGTTTAGCAATGCAATCAACAAAGATGTTGCAGCAGTCATTATCGAAGGTATCCAGGGTGTTGGCGGCATTCAGGTGCCTAACGATTCTTTTCTCCAATTGCTTTCTAAGAAATGTAAAGAAGTTGGCGCTTTGCTTATCCTTGATGAAGTGCAATCTGGTTATGGAAGAACAGGCAAATTCTTTGCTCATCAATTTTCAGGAATCAAACCCGATGTGATCACTACAGCAAAAGGAATGGGTAATGGCTTTCCGATTGGTGGGGTTTTAATCCGACCCGATATCAAGCCATGGCATGGAATGCTCGGAACAACTTTCGGTGGAAGTCATTTGGCTTGCGCCGCTGCGATCGCCGTACTGGAAGTTATTGAGAAAGAAAACTTGATTAAAAACTCAGAGACACTTGGCAACTACTGGACTGAAAATCTGAAAAAGTTTTCACCCATCACACAAATTCGCGGTCGTGGGTTGATGATTGGTTTCGATTTACCGGATACATTTTCAGGTTTGCGCAAAGATTTACTTTTCAAACATCACATTTTCACAGGCGAGGCAAAACCGAACACTATTCGCTTGCTTCCTTCCATGGCAATGAAAAAAGAAGAAGCCGATATGTTA
>DASYTA010000635.1:0-12323 GCA_036002745.1 Cyclobacteriaceae bacterium
TTTGCTGCTCTTTCACCATGAAGACCGTTTCATACACGTGCGTTACGAACAAAACGCAGATCACATTCACCAAGGCAACCACGATGATCACATCCCACTTGATGAAACTAAAGCCCGCAAAATTGTACCACATACAAATCCAGGCTACGGTGAGTGGAGTAGTGTAAAAAATATTGTTCATGAAGAGCAACACCAACTTTTCAATCGGCTTGTCAAACCAGGTGAAGCGCTTGCGTGTGCGAAACAACAGGTACCGGTTGCCCTGCCAGATCAGCAAGGCTAGTGTTATAAAATAGAGATAACCGACCCAATACAAACCATCCCGATAGGTAAGCGGACCGAAGAGCCCCGTGAGATTAGGAATAGCAATTCCAAAAAAAGGAATGCACACCAGCCGCATGGTAGTATCATTCAGCTTTACCTCTTGTTCTAGGAGCTTATTATTTTCCGGTTCAGTCACGTTTTATTCCGGTTCAGTTACAAACGCAAATTTCGTGTTTATAAAGTTCGCAATTTCAAATTGTAATTCAGATAGAATGAAAACAAAATTGATTTTACTTATCACCGTTATGATCAATACTTCCTATGCACAAACCACTTTCAAAGCCGAGCGTGTTCAAAAGTCTGCTTCTTTCATAGTGAACACCACCATCGAAAAAATTTTTCCACTTTTCGGACCAATTCGTGAGAAGGAATGGGCGGCTGGCTGGGAACCTCAGATTATTTATGCTTCCAATCCCAAAGTGGAAGAACACATGATCTTCAAAACATCAGGCAACCATCATGGGGAAGGTGAATACCTGTGGGTACTCAGTCAATACAACCCTAAAGATTATTTTGTGGAGTACACCGTTTCAACTTCACAACGCTTGTGGTTCATCAGTGTGCGCTGCAGGCCGAAGGGAAGCAGCACAAGTGTTACAGTAACCTACAGTTACACCGGCCTAACCGAAGAAGGAAATCAGTTAAACAAACTGGCGCTCGACAAAATGTACGCACACAATCTCAAGGATTGGGAAGAAGCCATCAACTATTATCTTTCTACCGGCAAACGAAAAGAAGACTAACTCTTAGATTTAAAGACGTAAGACATAAGACGAAAGACTTTAGAACTCTCAACTTAAAACTTATAACTTTTCACTTAAACCTTAAACCTTATGCAACTCAACTACCTCGCTCTCTTCGTAGCAGCACTCTCAACTTTCTTAATTGGCGGACTCTGGTATTCACCAGCCGTGTTTGGCAAAGCGTGGATGCGCGAAAACGGATTTACCGAAGAAAGTATGAAAGGTGGCAACATGATTAAAATTTTCGGACTTACTTTTTTGCTGGCATTAATTTCAGCAGTGAATCTCGCTATGTTCATGGGGCCAGAAAACAAACCTGAGATGGGCGCGCTCTGGGGATTTCTCGCCGGCATTGGCTGGGTAGCTACGTTTGTAGGAATGCACTACCTCTTTGAAAGAAAATCATTCACCTTGTTTCTGATCAACGCGGGCTACAGCATTGTAGCGCTCACACTCATGGGAGTGATCATTGCATGGTGGAAGTAAATTTCGTTGTTAGTTATTCGTTGTTGGTTGTTCGCTCTTCGCGAGCAACCAACCGCTTTTTTTCGAAAAGATTTAGTCCGACGGTAAATATTGTAACAATCAAAAATATTAGGGGCAATTCATCAAGTGCCAAATAGTAATCTTTCGTAAAACTGAAAACGACTAATGCAGAACTAGCCACACACAATAGTAGAAACAAAATAGCAGCAATCAATATATTGAATACTTTTGATTTGGTCTTGATAAATGTGAGCAGGACAACATTAACGAGACTGAATAAGAAGATTAAAAATACTCTTGGAAATTGACCAACCTCATTGAGGTAGACTTTTTCTCTAAACTGATTTATTATTATTGCTGATAGTTCCGTATCAAACATATCAGGGTAGAGTTCATCGCCGTGATACGGATTCATTGGCGTCTTACGCATATTAGGATAATAATATGTGCTGTCTATCAGATAATCTCCCAGGTATCCAACAAGAACTGTTTTTTCCTGAAAATATTCGGGAATGAAAGCAATATTAGATAGTTCCCATCGACCAAAACTTTTGTGCGGATCAGTAAAGTATATTCTTTCAGTTTCATTTCCACGGTTTTCAAACAAGTCAATTTTAAACTCAAAATAATCTCGTCTGTCTGATTTAAAATGAGTCAAGGAGTTATCATCATTGATTATTTCGACTTAGCGATAATGACTCACCTTTATCACAATTAGCAATGATTACACTTTTTCTGTCTTGAAAATGCTTGACGAAATTTTCGGTGCTGGATTGATAATGGCAAAGATTAATACCAATTTTTCTCGGGTAGCATTGTAATAATGAATCAATTTTTGATTCTAATCCCTGTTGATCCAGCTTACCGATATTTAAAAGGATAATCGATTCATTAACCCTTGGATGGGTGAAGACTCGAAACAGTGCTTCTCTGACCCGCTCGTTAACGTCAAGATTAAAAAGTCGAATATCAATGATTTGGTAGAGAACAATTATTGCTGATGCAAGCACTAGGGGCAATAAATATCTTTTGATCATTGTCAGCGATTTAACATTAATATCGAACTAACAACCAACAACGATTACTTGCTGTCTCTCAACGTCACCGTTCTATTGAAAACCAGTTTGCCGTCCTTCGAATCGAGATCCAACACAAAATAACCCATACGCAGAAACTGGAAGTGCTCGCCTAACTTGGCATTCTTCAATTCAGGTTCGGCATATACTTTCGACAACACTTGCAATGAGTTCGGGTTCAAATGATTTTTGAAATCATCTTCAATCGCGTTCATGTCTTCGGTCACGAAGAGTTTATCGTACAGGCGAATCTCTGCCGGCACCGCATGTAGCGCGCTCACCCAATGGATTACACCTTTCACATGAATGCCTGACGTATCATGGCCACTGCGACTTTCAGGAAAGTACGTGCAGCGCAGTTCCGTCACATTGCCCGCGCTGTCTTTGATTGCTTCATCGCACTTGATGATGAATCCGCTTTTCAGGCGCACCATTTGCCCAGGCGCAAGACGGAAATATTTTTTTGGAGGGTTCTCCATGAAATCATCTTTCTCAATCCACAACTCGCGACTGAACGGCATCTCGCGCACACCGGCATTTTCTGCTTCCGTATTGTTCTCACTCGGCATTAACTCCGATTTTCCTTCTTCGTAGTTGGTGATCACCACTTTCAAAGGATCGAACACCACCATCCTGCGCAATGCCGATTTGTTTAATTGATCACGCACACAAAATTCCAGCAAGCTGATGTCGATCAGGTTGTCGCGCTTGGCCACACCGATCTTGTCGCAAAACTCGCGCAAGCTTTCTGCCGGATAACCCCTGCGCCTCATACCGCTGATGGTCGGCATGCGCGGATCTTCCCAGCCGTTTACTAAATTTTCTTCCACCAGTTGCAGCAGCTTGCGCTTGCTCATCATAGTGTAGGTCATGTTCAATCGCGCGAACTCGTATTGCTTGCTCGGATAGATCTCTAATTTCTCAATGCACCAGTTGTAGAGCTCGCGGTGCGGCACAAACTCCAGTGTACAAATACTGTGTGTGATCTGCTCGATCGAGTCGCTCTGGCCGTGAGCGAAGTCATACATCGGGTAGATGCACCACGTGTCGCCTGTGCGGTGATGGTGCGCGTGCTTGATGCGGTACATCACCGGGTCACGCATCAGCATGTTGATGTGCGCCATGTCGATCTTGGCGCGCAGCACCTTGCTGCCGTCAGGGTGTTTGCCTTCCTTCATCTCGGTGAAGAGCTTCAGGTTTTCTTCCACCGAGCGGTCGCGGTATTTATTATTCGTGCCCGGCACGGTAGGCGTTCCTTTTTGCTGCGCCATCTCATCGCTGGTGCTGTCGTCTACATAAGCGAGACCATTCTTGATCAGCGTCACGGCATATTCATAGAGCTTCGGAAAATAATCCGACGCATAGAGTTCTTCGGCCCACTCAAAGCCGAGCCACTTCACATCGTTCTTGATGTTCTCCACGTATTCGGTTTCTTCCGTTACGGGGTTGGTGTCGTCAAAGCGCAGGTTGGTTTTGCCGCCATATTTTTTGCTGAGGCCAAAGTTCAGGCAAATGCTTTTGGCGTGGCCCAAATGCAGGTAGCCGTTGGGCTCCGGCGGAAAGCGCGTGGCAATGGTTTTGTGTTTGCCCGCAGCCAGGTCGGCCTCGATAATCTCTTCAATGAAGTTTAAACTCTTTTCTTCGGTCATGTTCGGTTCTAAAAGATCGTAAAGGTAAAAATTGCTCACCTACTTTCAATGTCATACCGGAAAGCAAGTGCTGTGGTTGTTCCGGTATCTCACCCAATCCCAATCTGATTGTCATGCCAGACTGCGCGATGACAAGCGCGAGTTCCGGCATCTCAACCTAATCCCAACTTTATTGTCATGCCGGACAGCGCAGAAAGAGCGATAGCGTTCCGGCATCTCAACTGAAACTCATAGTTACTCAGAACCGGACCAAACTATGAGAGTAGTTGAGATTCCGGCACAAAGGCCGGAATGACAAAACAAAAAAGGAGGCGGCCCCCCGATGCGCGCAAGCTCGCGCGCTGGCTATCGGGTCGCGCTATCCGTTCCAAAGTCCGGCCACGCTCTATGCCTTCACGCATCGGGCTTTCCACTGCTATCGCTGGCCGGAGTTATGGCTTCGTAGGAAAATTTAAGTTAAGGGATTACATTAGAAGACCATCAAAAGTCTGCTGCAAATGAAGAGAAACTATATAGAAGAAATTAAACAAATAAAGGATAGAGCATCTCTACTATCTTTTCATTTTTTTACCCTTGATAAAATTGAGCGGTATGTCACCTATATTGATACTATAGAAAAGGTTAAGGAAAATAAGCCTCCGAGCGTTACCGAAATTAATAGGGGGTTTATAAAAATTATACCAATATCAACAGTGGCATGCTTTGAAGGATTTTTCAAATCAGTTTGTTCAGAATTGATAGATCATGGTTCTCCCTTTACAGACAATATAAAGGAATTTAATAAGAGAGAGATAAAGTTTGACTTTGAGATTGTAAGCGCCATTCAATCGAATAAAATCAGCATGGGTGAATTTGCTTCACATATTCTTTCATTTAAGAATTTAGAAAATATAAATTCGACTTTATCAGTGCTTTTAAATTCTGATTTCATAACACTATTAAAAGAATTTTCGAAAACGAGCTTCTATCAAGATGTTAATGCAAAACAGCTAGAATTTAAACAACGTCAGGAAGAAATTTTTAAGAGTGTGAAAAGAACATACGAGATTAGAAACATATTTTGCCATGAATATTCCGCTGGAACTGAAATCTCTGTTTCTGAAATAGTACATTTATTTAAGGATTGTAAATTGTTTATGGAACAGGCTAAACTAGTCATTGGTGAAGCGGTATTTCCAGACGCACCCGAAACCCAGTACGAGATAACACAAAGAGCTCATGAAGAATATTCAAAAACTGATGAAGAGCTAACAATACTTATCGAGCAACTTAAAAAGACAGAATATTATAGTGATGATGATGGAACCAAGGCTTTGATCGAATTTATAGATGCTTGGAAAGCCTATAGGGAGAAAAGAGCATCATTTGATAGCCTTCCAACCGTTGGAGGTGCAATTCATCCTACTGTAAGGGCAGGATCATTGACTCAAACCACAAAAGAATTAATTGAGAGTTTAACTGACCAATATAAAGGCATTCTTGAAAAAACTAACTAACCACCATTTCTCGGCTTAATGAATACAACAAGGATACCTGATGGAACAGGAAAAGGTTATTACACAATGAATGTTGAACCTGACTTCGAGTATGTTAATCCACTAAAGCACTTAGAAAAATCAACTATTCAACTATATCATCAAATTCTTCTTGATGGTTACTATTTGAAAAGAGTCGTCACTCCAATATTAAAAAGAATATTATTAGGTGAAGCGGAGGAGAAATGGAAAAGAAAATTGAAAGAAATCACATCAATTGAAGTACCTGAATGGATGAAAAAGTTACTAACTACCCAATCCAAAAACGAACAAGAAAAATTGCTAAAAGGTATAAGCATAAATCCAGATCAGTTGGTTGCATTCATACTGCATGCAGGGGAACAAGGTTTCACATACAGTCAATATTCTGCCGAAAACCATTTTAAGGGTCTGGATGTTGGAGAAATGCCAACCATTGTTCACATACAAGATGATGGGTCGGTTGAAAAAGTTGGTAAAACTAATTTAACGGATGGTCAATTAAAGCAAGCTTTAACGCAGCGAAAGGTGATGATAGCAAAGTTCTTTGATAAAGGGAGCGAATGGCATTGCCTTTTCACAACGTTTAATAGTTTAGGTGGAAAAGAAAATTGGAAAGATGGACAACCACATTACCATTACATATCTGATAAATTTGGTTTAAAACGTGAAGAAGTTGTTGCCAGATTGAAAAGTAAAGAAGGTATGTCGACGTCAATTCATATTCCTTTATTAGACTATAAACTGTGACAAATTTTCCGAAGTCTTCCACCTTGGCCTTTCGAAACAAATAAACAGTCAAAGACTTATAGCTGTAAACAAGAGTTATGAAAGAAATGAAGGAACTATCATTTTACGAAGCATTGTCTTTTGGAACTACAAGAATTGTTTGCTCTCTTAAGGATGGTGGAACAAGTACAGGCACTGGTTTTTTTGTTTATTTAAATAAAATTGAAAATAAGGAAGAGGAACCTAGACCGGTGCTTATTACAAATAAGCATGTGATTAAAGGTGCAGAAAGAGGTTATCTTACTCTTTCAACCATGAAGGATAATAAGATAGCGGGAACGGAGAAGATAGAAATTCCATTCAGCAACTTCGAATCATTTTGGATACCGCATCCTGACGATTCAATAGACTTATGCATCCTAAATTTCATAACAATAGAAGGTCGAATTAAATCCTCTCTAAACTTAGATTTGTTCTATCTCCCACTTGCTATCGAAATGATTCCATCTATAACGACAATGGTGACATTTGATACTATGGAAGAAGTTGTAATGATCGGTTATCCAAATGGAATTTGGGATAGTCATAACAATAAACCGATATTTAGAAAAGGAGTAACAGCAACAGACATTAGGCTTGACTACGAACAAAGACCAGAATTTTTAATTGATATGGCTGTTTTTGGTGGCTCTAGTGGATCTCCTATTTTATACGCAAAAGATAAATTAACGCCTTACATGGGCGCAGTTGCTAATCATAGAAAATTATATCTATTAGGTATCCTTTACGCTGGATTTCAACATACCGCAAGCGGTGATGTAAAAATTATCGAGATCCCTCAAATTCAAAAAACAATAATTGAAACATCAATTCCTAACAATCTTGGTATCGCGATAAAATCTGAGAAATTGATTGATTTTAGAAGAATGTATTTCAATGATTAAGTATATTCATTCTCCTCAGAGTCGGCTCGTTCCCAGCCAACGTTGATGTTCGTCACTACTAGCCAACGTTGGTGTTACCAACGTTTTTGTTTACGCGATTTGTCGGTGAAGAACACCGATAGAGCATGAGGGTGTTATCATTAGCAAATCGTATATTTGAGTTATGGAAACAATGAGAATTGATATTGTAAACCCTAAGGCCAAGAAAATAATCAAAGAGCTGGCTGCTTTGGACTTGATCAATATTCGTGATAAAAACCCAATTAAATCTTTCGAAAAACTGCTTGCTAAACTGAGAACGAAAGAAAAAGAAATTTCAATGGAGGAAATAACCAAAGAAGTAGAATTAGTTCGTGCCAAGCGATATGGCAAAAAAGACTGATCGCCTTGTTATTGACACCAATCTTTGGATTAGTTTCTTAATCACAAAGAATTACAAAAAACTTGACGCTCGCATAAAGAGGACCAAAGTAAAAATTCTATTCAGCCTTGAGCTTATGGAAGAGCTCTTGACTGTTGTCAGCCGTCCTAAATTCAAAAGATATTTTGACAAGGAAGACATTGAGCAATTGCTCAACCTGGTTGATTTCTATGGTGAGATGGTTGACGTTAAGAGCGACCTGAAGATTTGTAGAGACGCGAAAGATAATTTTTTGCTTTCCTTATCAAAAGATGGGAAAGCGGACTTCTTGCTTACAGGAGATCATGACCTTTTGGCGCTAGAGAAAATCGATAAAACGAAAATCATTTCGATCTCGGAGTACTTGAATTCTGGCTCGTCAACAAAATCCAAGAATTAAAATCGCAACCGGAAACGTCTTCACGACACCGTTGGTGTTCTTCCCCAACGGTTTTGTTTATTTATCACCCAGTCACTTTAGTTTATACACCACGCTGCACAACTGCTCCATTACCCAACCGGTTCTCGCACCAGAAACTCCTGTACTTGGGCATTGTCCATTTCCTAAAAGTTCGTCGACGATAGTTTGAATGAGTGGTTGCTGAATGTGTTTGGGACTGTCAAACCGAAACACTTCCTTTTCTTTTCCATCAACTTCCAACACAACGGAGTGATCAGTGAAGCACGTGTATGAAATTCCTTTGCTGCCTACTATGGTTATCAGTTCTTAGTTTTCGCCAACGTTGGTGTTCTTCATCAACGTTTTTAGTTTATTAGATTTGCCGGTGAAGAACTCCGACAAAAACATAGTAGAATGAAAACTCAATTTGACGAAAATGGAAACGCAGTTAATTAGAACGTCTATTTTAACATTATTAGTTATGGCTGCCCTTAATGGGTATGCTCAAAAATATAAACCTGTTGGGGTGGGAATAATCGATAGTGTGTTGAAATACAGGAAGAGCGGTAGAAAAATAACAGCGGAGTCATTTAATGGAATAGCTTATAAAAATGAATCAATCTCTGGGGTCAAATTTTTGAGTGATAAGTCTGTCCTTATAAAGAAATTTGGTAAAGGAGAACCTTTCAAAAAGAAGTTTATCGATAATACGGTGGATATTGATAATCCAACAATTTATTATAGAAATTATATTAAATATGGTAATTCACTTTTTGAAATAGATGACAGTAACAAGTTTTGTGGTTTTATTGTGCGTGACTCAATATTTCCTTTAGAACAATATAATATAAGAGTTGGTGATAAATTAGGAAATTTAGCAATTAAGTTACCTACATCGTTCAAAGAAATTGGGATTTCCGAGGATAACTTTCACTTAATGATACGACTTCTTGATTTTGATTGTGGTACCTGCTCAGCAAATATTGTTTTATATATTGATAGAAAAAGTAAAAAATTGGTTTCGATTGAGCAGCGTATAAGTCATTGACCCTTGCCAACGTTGGTGTTAGCAACGGTTTTGTTTATTTGTCGGTGAAGAACACCGACAAAGGCACTAAAACCCGTGCTGACTTGAAGTAATGATTTTTAATTTTGGATTATGAAGTTTGCGATAATATTTTCAATTGTTCTTTTCTTGATAGCAGCCATTGGGACAATCGCTGAACAAGCCCCTACTGAGGCGATCGTGGCCGCAGTCACTGCAAGTATTATTTTTGCAATAATTATATTTTTATTAGTTGGAGTTTTTAATTTCTTTAAGGGCAGCAGAGAATTTAGTAATAGAATGGAAAGCCTTATTTATTTGATGATGGTGCTTGTGACCATTAATCTTATAGGTCTAATTGCAACCGGAAGTTTAATCACAACAAAATTTTTTTTCAATTACTCAAATGAGTCAAAGTATTTGACAAACCTTGCGTTTCATATTGCATGTCTCATCTCTTATCTTTCGGCGCTATTGATTAAAAGATTTTTGTAGTGTGACGTTTCCCTCTCATTACTCTACCCGACGTTAGTGTTCTTCACCAACGGTTTTGAATTTATCACCCAGTCACTTTAGTTTATACACTACGCTGCACAACTGCTCCATTACCCAACCGGTTCTCGCACCTGAAACTCCTGTACTTGGGCATTGTCCTTTTCCTAAAAGTTCATCGACGATGGTTTGAATGAGTGGTTGCTGAATGTGTTTGGGAATGTCAAACCGAAACACTTCCTTTTCTTTTCCATCCACTTCCAACACCACGGAGTGATCAGTGAAGCAGGTGTATGAAATCTGTCCTTTGCTGCCTACTATGGTTATCAATTCTTTATTCGAAATTTCAGCGGTACTAAAGCACCAACTCCCCAAACCCAGTATGTTATTTTCAAAGCGAAAAGAACCCACAACAATATCTTCGGCAGCATACGCATTCGCCTGGTTGCGGGAGAAGCCTTGTACTTCTTTAACGGGACCGAAAAGAAAATCCAACGTATCCAATTGGTGCGAAGCGAGATCAAAAAAATATCCACCTCCGGCAATGTCCGGAACAATGCGCCAGTTGTCTTTGCTATGACTAGCTCCAACAATATCAGGTTTCAGGGTTTTGTTTAACGTGACGCTCACATAGCGAACATCGCCAATTGCCTTTTCTTTCAACAAGGATTGAATCTTTAAAATGTTGGGCAGTTGCCTTCGATAGAACGCAACAACCAAGGGCACATTCGCCAGCGCGCAGGCTTCTATCATCGATAAACACTCTGCGTGCGTTCTCGCCATGGGCTTCTCAACATAAACAGGCTTGCCTGCCTGGGCGGCTTTGATGGTATACATCGCATGGGAGTTCGGTGGAGTAGCAATGTAAATCGCATTTACCTCCGGATCGTTAATAAGTTGATCTGCATCGTCATACCACTTCGGCACGTGATGTCGCTCAGCATAGTCCTTTGCTTTTGCTCCGTTCCTTCGCATCACGGCCACGAGCTTCGAATTTTTCACGAGGTTCATGGCGGGTGCACTTTTTATTTCGCATACATCGCCAACACCAATAATTCCCCAGCGCACTTCGGTTAAGATTTTATTTGGCATAGTTAGTTTTAGTGTAAGTTGTCGATTTTTTTTCCTCTCGCCAACGTTGGTGTTCTTCACCAACGGTATTGTTTATTTGATTTGTCGGTGAAGAACACCGACAAAGGCACGAGTTCCAGGTCGGAAGACCTGACGGCATTGTCAACTCAGTGAATGATTTCTTCATCTCGCATTACTCTTATATAGGCTGAAAGTTGCCCTCGATGATGAATTTCATGATCTATGTTGCCTCTCATAATAACCCACCACCACGTCACCAAGCCGCCAAAGCGGTCATCGAAAACCTTCTCTTCCATTTTCTTCTGCGTAAGCGTTTTGAATAGTTTGATTTTTACATCAAGCTCGTTTGTTAAATCTCGTATCAATTGAATATACTCCTCTCTGTTCGAGATATGGACTTTATTTTTTTCTGCCTTAAATGATTTTAATGACGGATTTGCGTATTTCTCCATCAGCCACTGATCAGCCTCAATTAAATGGAATGCGATTTCAGATACAGTCAATGCATTTTTTGATACAGCCCAATTTTCATAACCAGGTGGAATGAGTTCAAGTCGTTTAATGGTAGACTGTCTTACAGCACTCGCAAATTCAATAATCCTTTCTTGTTCTATATTCATCAATACAGTTATGGATAGTAGTACAAGTTTATAAATCCGTTACCGCTTTCCAACTAGCTAG
Organism: Cyclobacteriaceae bacterium; assembly: GCA_036002745.1. Lineage (GTDB taxonomy): Bacteria > Bacteroidota > Bacteroidia > Cytophagales > Cyclobacteriaceae > ELB16-189. Next base: position 11,576 of record DASYTA010000635.1, read on the forward strand.
CGCATTTTGTGATGTTAGAAACACTCGTTTCAAACGAGCGCTATTAAGGAGGGGAAAATTTCATAAATTGTTATTAGCCTAGTATATTAGTTTACTATCAAATTCCATATCGCATTATGACTGAAATCGAAACTCTAATTCCGCACCGTGACCCTTTTTTGTATGTCGACAGACTTCTTTCTATTTCCAAGGAAGAGATCATCGGCACAAAAATTTTTTCCAACACGGACGCCTTTCTAAGGGGCAGTTTTCCTGATTTTTCCTTTGTCCCAGGTACAATCCTTATGGAGGCCATGGCTCAATGCGGAGGAGCAGGCATCAAGAAGCTTCAACTCGCTGATGGGATATTTGCATTTGCCGGCATCGAAAACGCCCGATTTTATCATGGTGTTGAATATGAAACGATATTCACGATGGTGATACGGAACATTAAGATCGGTGCAAAGTATTTCAAGCAAAACGGGATTGGCTTGGTAGATGGCAAACGTTGCGTTGAATTAACTTGGACTTGTGTGAAGTTTGGATAGGCCCGATAATATCTCATTCTCTGCAGAGTCACCCGCCTCGGGGACTCTGTCGGAACAAAATAAAGAAATTTAAAACGCAGAGTCTCGAAAACGGAAATTCTGCGAAGAAAGAGAGTCTACTCGTAAGATAAGCATTCACATTGTTATAGGAAGTTCCCGCTAAGTTAAAGTTGGCATGCGTGAAATAGATTTGAGCATCGGAGAAGTTAAAACTGTCGTGA
>DASYTA010000636.1:0-4101 GCA_036002745.1 Cyclobacteriaceae bacterium
TCGTTATGTGTTGCTGACCAAAGATCAGGTGAAAGGGTTCAAAGAAAGCAGACTCGAAGTATTTACACCTAAAAGGTTTTCAGGTCGTTCATCAAGACAAATGACAGTCTATTATAATGTGCTCAACATTCTTGGCGATCACATGCAAAGTGATCTTAATGCAAAAGTAAAATTAGATGGAGCTTCGATGCAGGGTAAACCAGATGGAATTGCTATGGCTGAATCGGTGAAACACTACCTTGTAAATATATTTGGAATCAGCCCTTCCAGAATTAATGTTGAGGGTCGCATCAAACCGAAAATCGCTTCTGAACAACCCGGAGCTACACTTGAACTTGACCTCCTTCGTCAGGATGATCGTAGAGTTTCTATCTGGAGCGAGTCACCTGCACTAATGCAGGAGTATCAGACCGGTTCCGAAACTCAGTTTAAATCTGTAGAAATAGTTGGAATACAACCAGCACCTGTTGACAGTTACATTAAGATCAACGTGAAGGGAGCGAAAAATGCATTCACCCGATGGTCTGTGGAAGTAAGAGATGAAAAAGGAATCATCGAAAACTTTGGACCTTATACGGAAGAAGATGCTAGCATACCCGGCAAATCTATTTTAGGTGATCGCGCTTCGGGTGATTTTAAATTAACAATGATTGGTCATAATGGTATAACTACCCGGAAGGATACCACTGTACATATGGTGCTCTGGACTCCTGACAAAGACGAAGAAGGAATGCGTTTTACTGTAATTTATGAGTTCGACGATGCAAAGACCATTGCCGAATACGAAAAATATCTTAACGATGTGGTAGCTCCAAAAATTCCTAAAGACGCAAGGGTTATTATTCATGGGTATACCGATACCATCGGAGATGAAGATCATAATCAGGAACTGTCTTTTGCTCGCGCGGACGATGTTAGAAGAATTCTTGAAAGCAGCATGTCGAAGGCAGGCAGAACAGATGTTAAGTTTGAATCTTACGGTTTTGGCGAAGAACTGTCACAGTTTGAAAACAATTTTCCGGAAGGGCGTTTTTATAACCGTTCGGTTGTGATTGATATCATCCCACATAAATAATTTTAAACAAGGTATCGTAAAATAAACTAGGGCTGCCCAAATAAAATTCAGGCAGCCCTTTTTCTTTTTTTTCCTTCAAGACTTTACAAAAACAATTGTTATGAATATAAAAAGAATCTTTGGAGCACTTCTTTCCATTCTCGGTATTGGAGGCCTCATTTATACAGCAGTGTTATTTGTCAACACCTCAGGTGAGCGGAGTGTCAAAGGACTTATTATCTATGGCATACTAGGCTTGATATTTTTCGTGGCTGGCATTGGGTTAGTGCGAACCATCAAGGATGAGGCGTGAGATGATAATTATTGCGAATGAGAAAATTATTTTATCGGCAAGGCCTATCAATGATGGCAGTTGACCCGATAAATGTAGGAGAAGTAGCTGTGAGAAAAACCTTAAAAAATAAAATGATAATCGTGCCGGGTGTAGTGTCTGCATTACTATCCTTCCTTTTACGATCATCGCCACGAAGGGCAATTACTTCTATTTATTTTATGATGGGGCAGAAATAAATTAAAACATAAGCATTATGCGAGTTACAGGAAAGAATATCGAATTAACAATAGATAATGTGGTTATCAATTATGATGATGTAGGAGATGAAAAAACTCCGTCCATCATTTTTATTCACGGCTTTCCTCTTAACAAATCAATGTGGGCTATGCAGGTGGATGCACTGAAGAGCACTTATCGGGTGATAGCCTACGATATTCGAGGACATGGAAATTCTGATGCGGGTGATGCAGAAATTTCAATCGACCTTTTTGTCAATGATTTAATTAACCTTATGGATACACTTGAGCTTGATAACGCCATTCTGTGCGGCTTATCAATGGGTGGATACATTGCATTACGTGCAATCGAAAACTATCCTGAACGTTTTGAAGCCCTTATCTTGAGTGATACGCAGTGTGCTGCTGATACACAAGAAGGAAAAGAAAAACGATTAAAAGCAATTAAAAGCATCAAGGAAAACGGAGTGGAGAAGTACGCTGATGAAAATATAAATAATCTATTTGCTCCCGAATCCTTTACAACAAGGATAAAAGAAATCGCAACGGTAAAGAACATGATTTTGGAGATGTCTGTTGAATCTCTGACCGGTACGTTATTGGCCTTATCGAGACGTGAAGAAACTTGTAGCAAACTTAAGGATATAAAGATTCCGGTACTTATTATGGTGGGAAGTGAAGATAAAATTACACCTGCCAGTGCAGCACAGGTGATGCATGAACGAATACAGGATTCGTTTCTGAAGGCCATAGCGCATGCCGGCCATTTGTCTAATCTCGAGAACCCTTCAGTTTTCAATCATCATTTGAAAAAGTTTCTGTTCCGGTTTGCCTGGAAGCAATTTCACTACAATTAAGGTTTACGTGGTAAACTTTTCAAAGTTGAAATGTATGAGAATGATGTAACTCAATCTAGCAATTGTGTAACACTTCAGCAGTTGCTAGGACTTACATCGTATTCAAAAAGATTCAGTTATGGAAAAGTTTATTATGGAGAAGATTTTATATATCGTGGCAGCTGTACTCTTGATATTTTGGCTCGCTGGTGTTTTAAAAAGTAATAGTTGAGCACATGCCAGCCCGCCATTTTTATATCACAAATCAAGTCGCTAAAAAATTGCATTTATAATGCATATAAATTGATACTTATCAATCCATGAAAAGTGTAACGATTTGTAAAAATTACGTAACACGAATGGATGCAAAGGAATCACCTTTGTAAGTGATCATAATAGCGAAGATAAGACCAAAATCATCACGAGGATAGTTGTCAAAAACTGCAATGATCACTGAAGCTTATCGAATGCACCATGCTACGTTTTTCCATCAATAAAAGAAAAGCTCATAAAGGAAAAAAAGCATTCTTGATTTTTTCAGGCATTACTATTCTCTTGGTAGCATTGTCTATTTTATTTATTTCTCCTTTGGTTAAATATTTAGTAGAGCACAATGACGAAAAATATACTGGCAGACAAATTACCATGGACTGGGCCTATGTCAATCCTTTCACCGGGTTCGTTCATTTCAACAACTTTAATGTATACGAAGCAAAGGGAGATACATTATTCTTCTCAGCCAAAAATGTCAGTGCCGATTTTTCATTGTTAAAATTATTTTCAAAAACAGTTGAGATAACAGAACTTATCGTCGATCACCCTCGAGGGGTAGTTACCAACACGAAAAAACATTTCAACTTTGATGATCTGATCTTGAGGTTCACTCCTGATTCATTGTCATTAAATAAATCATCATTCCATGTTAGTATTCTCAAATTCAAAATAAGACATGGAGATTTTTACTATCGTGAAAGGGCAATTCCAATAAATTATCTTGTCAAAGACCTGAACATGGAGAGCTCGGGTAAGCGATGGGATGCTGATACCATTGCTTCAACATTCTCTTTTTTATCTCAAAATGGAAAAGGAGGCATGAAAGGAAATTTTACAATCAATGTGAAAACCCTGGATTATCGGTTGACTAATTCGATCCGGAATTTTGATTTGGAAATTATCCGTCAGTACCTCTGGGAGCTTATTAATTATGGAATGTTCTCCGCAAAGATGGATGCCAATGTAAAGGCGACAGGAAATTTTAAAGATCCTAATAAGATTGATATGCATGGCCGACTTTCATTTAGGAATTTTCACCTTGGCAAAACAGTGAAAGATGATTATGTGGCATTCGATAAATTAGTGATTGCGGTCGAGCGCGTAAGTCCCATCCATAAAATATTTCATTTTGATTCTATTATTTTAAGTCATCCTTTTTTAAAGTATGAGGAATTTGACTCGCTAAATAATGTGGAAATGTTATTTGGAGCAAGGGGATCGAATATCTCCGATGTTACTTCACAAACAAACCGGTTTAACCTGATCATCGAGATTGGTCGTTATCTTAAGAAATTAAGCCGGAATTTTTTTCAGAGTCAGTATAAAGTAAACACGTTGCGCATAACGAATGGAGATGTAAAGTTCAGCGACTTTTCATTGGATGAACAGTTCAGCATAGGCACAAGT
>DASYTA010000637.1:0-2489 GCA_036002745.1 Cyclobacteriaceae bacterium
AAAATCAACCTGTGGAGATGTAATTCTAAAATGGATATCTCTTTAGTTATTCCTGCCAAGGACGAAGAACAATCTATTCTCGAACTTACACAATGGATAAGCCGTGTGATGCAAACGCACGGCTTTTCGTATGAAGTTATATTCATTGATGATGGAAGCATCGATGACACCTGGTGTCAAATAAAAAAAGTAAGTCAAGAAAATGCTTCAATCAAAGGAATGAAGTTCAGTCGCAACTATGGTAAAGCGGCTGCGTTGCAAGTTGGTTTCAAAGCAGCCGAAGGGGAAGTAGTAATCACCATGGATGCTGACTTGCAAGACAGCCCGGATGAGATACCTGAGCTTTATAAGCTTATCAAAGAACAAAAATTTCATTTGGTGAGTGGTTGGAAAAAGAAACGCCACGACCCGATTTCGAAACGATGGCCCTCTAAATTTTTTAATGCAGTAACGAGTAGTATTTCAGGAATAAAAATTCACGACTTCAATTGTGGACTGAAAGCCTATGATGTACGTGTAGTGAAAAATATTTCCATTTACGGAGATATGCACCGCTACATTCCTGTGATTGCGAAGTGGGCTGGGTTTACCAAAATCACCGAAAAAGTTGTTGAACATCGCGAACGGAAATTTGGTCATAGCAAATACGGCTGGACGCGAATTGTAAGTGGATTTCTTGATTTGCTCTCGCTTATGTTTGTTGGAAAGTTTTCGCAGCGACCCATGCATTTTTTTGGAACGATGGGAATTCTCTCTTTCCTGGTAGGGTTTGGATTCACAATAAATCTGCTGTGGGAAAAACTTGACTCCGTTTTCATTTCTAAAATTCCGATGAAGCGAGAGGTTTATCAGCAACCGATTTTTTATTTAGCTCTAGTGGCGCTCGTCATTGGTGTACAATTATTTCTAACCGGTTTCATTGCCGATTTATTGGCAAGACAATCTGCCTCGAAAAAGAATTACTTGGTAATCGAGAAAGTGTAAAAGTTTAAAGTTGTAAGTTTTAAGTAATGAGTTAAAACGACTTTCAACTTATAACTTTTGACATACAACTTCCTATGAACTTTATTTCCCTTACTTTTGTCTCCCATTTGTTAGTCGTTCTTTGATTGTTTACTGAGAACTGCGGCAGGGATGGAGGCATTTGTTTGAGCCCGAAATGGCTTGAGCGTAGAATGGCGAGTGCCGACAGCCCGTAAAGCCGCCCAAATTTTCTCTCAAGACTTGATACTTGTTACCCAATACTATTTTGGGGCTGACCGGTTTTGACAGGATGTTCGGGGGTGTATGCCAGCATGCAGGCTCATAGGATGAGAGCCTTGAAAGATAGTCCTAACAATTTACGTGGCGAGAATACTTACGCCATGGCTGCTTAATCTGACCCAAGGTTAGATTTGCTTATCCACTGATAAGATCGGTGGAGGCCATCATCGCCCACAGCTCTGTTCAGCGGGTGTGGATCAGCGGTGTCGTTAGCACGAACTGGGCCTCGCTGTGTTGCGCAGCGATGTTGAGACAACAGCAACTACGATTAGACTAAGGATGCTCATGGCCTTGTTTAGTTCGACAATGAAAATGAGATAAGCATGTAGAACGTACACGTTCGTCTTCTCTGGACCAGGGTTCGATTCCCTGCAGCTCCACTTGCCTTCCTAAGCTTTAGCATAGGAGGGCTTTTTTATTTAATGCTTTACAAATTGGTAAAATAAAAAAACCCCAGAGTTACCCGGGGCCTTCTTTACACAAACCTAAACCCTTTAGATTAATATAGCCATACTAGTTAGCGCACCTGCTACTTTCAAATTTGAAGCCTCAATGGCTTGTTGATTCAACTCAAAGCGGAGTTTCTCATCTACCGTTTTGAAATTGATACAGCTACCTCTTGAACCTAAACCGTTGCGGTCAGTTACTACTAAAGTTCCTTTGCCTCTTACTTTATTGTTCACAGCGTCAAACTCACCACTCTTTGTTTTGTCGATGAAGATCACCTGGCAATCCGTTACTTCTGCTGCATTATTGAATTTCTTAATCACATAAGTTTTAGTGCCTTTCGGTTTGCCACCGTACCATGCGTTAAGCGTGTTATACATTTCAGTGTTGCCTACTACACCAATAACAAACTCTTTGCTATTGTCGCCTGCTGGCCACTGAACATACTTCACGAAATTAAAAACCATCATTGAGTACACTTCATGAATCGGACGCTCTTGCGAAAATGCTGCTGAACTCACCATCATTACTAAACCTGCTAATACTACTTTTGCTGTTTTCATGTTATTGTTTTTTTGTTTGTGTTTTGTGCTTTTGTTGATACAAATGTATAGCGTCCCTCAGGCGTGGGAAGTCCAACCTCGGGGCGATACTTTCTGATGTAAGTTTTATTTGGGCCGATGTAAGAGCCTTGTAATTAATTTGCCAAAGATGTGGAAGCCCTTAATTTTATTGGCCTTTTCGCGACTTCTGGAAATATTCCTTTGGAATTTGTTTTT
>DASYTA010000638.1:0-7226 GCA_036002745.1 Cyclobacteriaceae bacterium
AGTTTTCCACAATCCACCTCCAGTTGCTCCAAAATAATATTCGTTTATTCTTCCGGGACTTCCGGCGGCGCCAAGTGATCGTCCGCCTCTTGCAGGACCAATGTTTCTCCATTTTAGTTTGTCAAAGAATTTTGAGTCGTAGCTAGAGAAACTTTGCTGAACTTGAGAAAAAAGCTGAGAACTTATTGAGAGCAACAGAAACAGGATTGTCTTTTTCATTTCGACCATAGGTTAGATCGTAAAAAGTAACTCAAATAATGCTAATCATGAAAATGATTTACAGAAAGTAATCAATCAAAAGGTTAAGCGGTCACCTCACCTTGAATTAGCAAAATGAAACGATTTGTCTTTTATGCGTACATCTCCAGGCTTTCTTCTTTAGCGATGGAGCTCGCATTGGCAATGTCAAGCATACCAAAGCCTTTGTGTGAAAAATGACCAAGGCCATTTTCATACACAAATTGTTGAACCGGCTGAGGAGCGTAAAGTGTAAACGGAAAAGTATATCCGCGCACTTCGTATTTTACATCCGCATCATAGAGTGGATATATTCGCGCAAACTTCTTATGAGTAGTTTGGATTTTATTGAGGTAGTCGTGATCAGCAACCAATTGAAACTTATAAAAGTCAGCTAGTTTGTCAGATGGATACTTGCCGCTGGCATCCATTCTTGTCATCGTATTATCATAGAGCAAGTCAGAGAATTCATCGCTCTCTGGTGAGATGAATCGCTTACTCTGTTCGTCATTAAAAGACGCTGGCAGCAAGACAATCGGAGATATGCACAAAAATTTTATCGATTCGCCCACCGTCATTGTTTCCTCGTTTTCGTGCGACTCAGGCACAAGTTGTAGATTTCCAATTAGCAATTCTCTTTGACCAAAGAGAACCGATAAAAAATATTCAATGAAATCTTTACTGGCTGACGAAAACACCAAAGTTACCCTTGAGGAGTAAAAGTGAAGTCCCTTGCGGCTGATCTTGATCTGCCCTTTGAGGCCTGAGAAATTGTATTGATTGAAAGTAAAGAATTCACTCTTTCCACCGAGCATAATCAAGCCCTTGATGGCTTGGGCCAGCAAAAATTGATGATGGAACGGCACATATGCACCTCGATTTTTCAGGGAAAAAACAATCCTGATCCTCACTGCCTATTTTATTTGGGGTAAAAAAATACTTATCAGCCAAACCCCGCTTTCAAAAATTTTCATTTCAGCGGAAGGCTAAAGTACTAAAAATCAAGCTAATTGAGCCTCCTAGCGTAAGGATTATTTCATTTTTGGCACCTAAACGTTGAAGCGAAAGTGCATTACATCACCATCTTCCACTACGTAATCTTTGCCTTCCACAGCCAATTTTCCAGCCTCCTTACAACCTACCTCCGTCTTATACTTCTGATAATCAGGTATTTTGATAACTTCTGCCCTGATAAATCCCTTTTCAAAGTCGGTGTGGATAACCCCGGCAGCCTGTGGAGCCCTCCATCCACGATGGATTGTCCAAGCCCTAACTTCCTTTTCACCGGCGGTGAAGTAGGTAATTAAATTCAGCAAATGATAAGCTGCGTGAATCAGCCTGCTGAGGCCGGATTCTGTCAATCCATATTCTTCCAGAAATACTTTTCTATCCGCCTCATTGTCGAGTTCGGCAATCTGAGCTTCAATAGCCGCACAAACCATCACCACCTCAGCGCCTTCATCTTTTACCAGGTTTTTCAGCGCATCGACATGCTTATTTCCTGTGTGAATAGATTTCTCGTCGACGTTAGCTACATAGATTACTGGTTTATCGGTTAGCAACTGAAGGTCTTCGATTGCTTTACGATCCTCTGCATCGGTGACAACAGCTCTGGCGTTTTTTCCAGCCAGCAAGGCCTCTTTAAAAAGAGTCAACGTGGTGAATTCTTTCTTTGCCTTGGCGTCACCACTTTTCGCGGTGCGTTCCACCTTACTGATTTTCTTTTCGACTGAGTCGAGATCCTTTAACTGAAGTTCGGTATCGATGATTTCCTTATCAGAAATTGGATCGACTTTGCCACCCACGTGAATAATGTTGTCATTTTCAAAACATCGAACCACATGTGCGATGGCATCTACTTCTCGAATGTTGGCCAGAAATTGGTTGCCAAGGCCCTCACCTTTGCTGGCACCTTTTACAAGACCTGCGATGTCCACAAATTCAAAAGTGGTTGGAATCACTTTCTGTGGATTTACAAGACCTTCCAATATTTTTAATCTAGAATCAGGAACCGAGATCACACCCACATTAGGTTCGATCGTACAAAAAGGGAAATTGGCTGCCTCCGCTTTATTGTTCGAGATAGCATTGAACAAGGTTGATTTTCCAACATTAGGAAGGCCAACAATACCACATTTTAGTCCCATGAATTAATTTTTGAGGCGCAAAGATAATTGGTTTGACCAAGGCGTCAAGACGCACGAGGTGTTGTTAGGCTCCTATAGAAAAGAAAAATCCCGCCTTTCAGCAGGATTAATCCAGGTTAGGTATAGGTAAAAATAAAAATCGTTTAGTCCCAGCGTAGTTCGTTGTCGGTAGAAGGCTTACTTGCCTCCACCACCTCTTTTTCATGATGATTGTGCTCAAAAGAAGAAAAATCAACACCTGGCATTAGCTCATTTTTTACATGGTTAACGGTATTGTTGAGCGCATCCATGAACTTATTAAAGTCCTCCTTATACAGGAATATTTTGTGTTTTTCGTACGTAAAGCCTTCATTGTCCTTATTGAACCGCTTTTTGCTCTCCGTAATCGTCACATAAAAGTCGTTTGCCCGGGTAGATTTAACATCAAAAAAATAAGTGCGCTTCCCTGCCTTCACTTTCTCAGAGTAAATTTCGTCCCTGCCATTGTTTTTGTTCTCTTCCACAGCTCTATAGGTTTGTTGGGTGTGTTTTTAGGTCTTTCGAAGGTACTATTTAATTTTTTTTTTACAAACGGTAGTCAATAAAAGGGTTCAGGTTAGCTTTACTTTTCTATAAAAGAGGCGATTTTATCACTTTTGCTACTATGACTCCTATAAACTTTGAAGAAGTGAGGCGTGCCGGAGGGCTTGAACTGCTGGCCAGGCAAATGGTTGAGGGGTTCATTACTGGATTGCATAAGTCGCCCTATCATGGTTTCTCAGTCGAATTTGCCGAACATCGGCTCTATAATGAAGGGCAGAGTACCAGGCACATCGATTGGAAAGTTTTTGCCCGAACTGACAGGCTTTACACAAAACAATATGAAGAAGAGACAAACCTTCGATGCCTAATTGCATTAGATTGTTCTCCTTCGATGTATTACCCAAAACCGAACAATAACAAAATCAGGTTCAGTATTTATTCAGCGGCAGCTTTGGCTCATTTATTAAGCCACCAGCGTGATGCGGTTGGCCTCGCCTTGTTTTCAGATCAGGTAGAGGAATTGACAACCATCAAATCTACTCCTGCTCATCTTGATAAACTTTTTAAGTTATTGGATCAAAAGCTGAACAATCAGCCACCTGCAAAAACTACTCGCATTGCTGATGTTCTTCATACGCTCGCAGAAAAAATCAATAAACGATCGCTGGTAATTATTTTTAGCGACATGTTTGAAGGCGAAGATCAGGATGAAATATTTAAAGCCTTACAACATTTAAAACATAACAAACACGAAGTGCTCTTGTTTCATATCACTGATCATGAAACAGAACTCGCCTTTAATTTTGAAGAGCGACCTTATGAGTTTATTGATCTGGAGAGCGGAGAAAAATTAAAACTGAATCCATCCGAGATAAAAGATAAGTTTACTCGACAACTAAACCTGATTCACTTTGAATTGAAAATGAAATGCAATCAGCTTAAGATTGATTTTATTTCCGCGAATGCTCAACGTGATTATTTTGAAGTTCTGCAAGCTTATCTTATCAAGAGAGCAAAGATGAGATGATCTAAAAGGTACGAAGTTAGAGGTGAGAGCTAAGGAGTTATACCTTGGACTTCAAACTTTGTACTTCGTACTTAGATTTATGCTTGCAACTCTTCGTTGTGTAAGTATGCCTTTCTCGCCATTAATACTTCCTTCGATTCTACATGATCCGGGTCAGGCACGCAACAATCTACAGGGCAAACAGCAGCACACTGTGGCTCTTCATGAAAGCCAGTGCACTCGGTGCACTTTCCAGAAACGATAAAGTAAAATTCATTAGAAACAGGTTGCTGAAGGGCCTTAGCATCGGCCAAAGACCCATCTTCTCCTTTAACTTCAGTCAGTTTTGTTCCTCCTGCCCACGTCCACTCGCGGCCACCCTCGTAGATGGCCGTATTGGGGCATTCAGGCTCACACGCCCCACAATTAATACATTCGTCTGTGATCTTGATGGCCATAGCCTATTTCAATAATTTCGCTGCAAAAATACGGCACTAGAGCTTATCCACAAAAAACAAAATCAGGGCCAAAGGGTTCAAAAATGATGACTTTACAACATAAAATAGAAGCGTTTTCACAACTGGGAAATAAGATTAGTGGGCTTTCAGCTGGTGAACTAAACGTTTTAACAGGCAACGTCAGGAATGAAAACCCATGGTTTACTCCTGAAAACACCTCGATGGCTCTTCAGGGCATATCCAAATTTCTAACGAAAGAAGCATTACAAAATTGGACTAGTGATTATTCGTTATCTAATTCGACAGGAAAGAGAGTGGGTGTTGCTATGGCAGGAAACATTCCCCTGGTTGGTTTCCATGATTTACTATGTGTGCTTTTGGCAGGGCATCAACTTGTAGCTAAACTCAGCTCGCAAGATTCAGTATTGATGAATTTTGTAAGGGATAACTTGATCGAAATTAATCCAACTTTCGCTGAGCTGATTTTCTTTGAAGAACGATTAAAAAATCTGGATGGCATGATCGCGACCGGAAGTGATAATACTTCCCGATACTTCGAATATTATTTTCGAAACATTCCTCACATCATTCGAAAGAACAGAACTTCGTGCGCAGTTATTTTGGGTGAGGAGACTGCCGAAGAATTTGCGGATTTAGGAAAAGATCTTTTCAGCTACTTCGGGTTAGGTTGTAGAAACGTTTCGAAAATTTATGTTCCGGAAAATTTTGATTTCGTTCCGATGATTAAAAGTTGGGAGTCTTTCCAACCGATAATTAATCATCACAAATACTCGAACAATTACGATTATCAAAAGTCAATATTACTAGTTAATCAAACGCATCATTACGACAGTGGCTTTTTACTTCTTACTGAAAACCAAAATTTGGTTTCGCCAATTTCAGTCGTATACTATGAATTCTATAAAGATCAGAACGATCTGAATTCAAAGCTCACATCTCACGCAGAAAAGATCCAGTGTGTTGTTTCGGCCAATGGCTGGTACAAAAAAAGCACCGCCTTTGGCGGTGCTCAGTTTCCTGCAGTAAACGATTATGCAGATGGTATTGATACGTTATCTTTCCTAACTTCCCTCTAATGAGAAGGGTGTAAAATCTCTATCCAGCCGGTGTACATTTTTCCTCCGGCTACAAGGTTGTAATAATATATTCCGTCTACTTCAGAGCCACCGTCCCAAACTATACTTGATGAAGTAATCCCTGCCGGATCAGAGATTTTGGCAAACTTGCTGCCACTGAAAACTTGTCTGCCCCAACGGTTAGTTATTACAATACTGCTGTTGTCAGGCAAATTGATAATTTCGAAATTATCATTTTTACCATCATTATTCGGCGTAAATACATTGGGGATGAAAATATCCGTTCTCACAGAAATCTTAAGAGTATCAATGCGCTGACAGCCGAAGGTATCAATCATGGACAATTTATAAGTACCCGCATACAACCCCTGAAATTTAATGGAGTCGCTTGTATCGAATTGAACCCATGTTGAATCGAATGCGTTGTGCTTATTGTCCTGATGCGGGAAGTCTGCTTGTAATAATTTAAGATTAAATAAATATTCAGGCGCGAAAGTATTTTGGAGAACGACAGCTATCGAGCCAGATGATTGAACTCGTTCAGACGCCTTACGGGTGACACTTACCGTATCGAATGAAGTCAGCGTCGGTCCATTAATTGAGAATGACTTATAAGTTGATGAAATCGTGCAACCAGGGTTAGCAGCAGTCGATTGATCCTGGGTCAAAATCATTTGATACTTGCCCTTTTTCAAACCGATAAAACTGATAGTATCTGGAGGTAGTGCCTGGAATTGAGTGATGGTGCCACTTTGAATAGGATTAGAATTACCAGCAGAAAAGATTTGATAATTATAATCAACCAATGAAGATCCTTTAATACCAGCTACCTTTATAATTCCGTTTGGTCCGTTAGGATCCAAACAAACAAAATCTTGCGGAATTGCGCTAAAATCAACAGCAGCAGGTCCTAACATGGAAATTGGTAATGAACGAGAAGGACAAAGCGCACCCACAGGCTTAGCTACCACATAATAATACGATCCTTGAGGCAGTCCTCCCAATCCATTAAAAGTGATTATGGTATTTCCGTCTGAAACAACACTTATGAATGTGGCGGGATCATTGAACTGATCGGATGTATAACCTACGTCAAATGTTCCTGAGGAAGTAATGATGAAGCTGACGATTCCATCATTTCCATTTCCACCACAACTAGGAGGATTAGATACAGGTTGTGTAAAATTCACCAAACCAGGGAAGTTGATTGTAGCCTTAAAATATTTGGTGCAACCAATGGCATCGATTACTGTAAACTTGTGGGGCCCTCCGGCAAGTCCAGTAAATGTATTGTTAGCAGGAAGCGAAGCGTAGTCAATGCTATCCAAACGATAAGTATAAGGAGCAGTGCCGCCAGAAACCGGACTTACTTGAATCGCGCCATCATTATTACTGCAAGATGCGTCGGTGGAAGTGAAAGAGGTAGTTATATCAGCTACTGCATTCTTAATGGTAATAGTTACTGCAGCAAAACATGGATCAGTCGAATTTCTACGCACGCTGAGAACGCGTTGAAAGGTAGGGGCTGCCCCCGCAGGAATTCCATAAACCTGGTTGCCGGCTGTAAACGATGTCCATGTAATTCCATCCAACGACCATTCCAATAGATTGCCTGTTTCACCTGGAACATCCAAATTAACTGAGCCTGATGCAGTACCAAAGCATGTTGCATCAATCACATTGGAGGCAACCGGAGTACCCACTGTTCCCGATTGATCTACAGTAACCAGTCCTGACTTAGTACAACTCGGATCCCCGT
>DASYTA010000639.1:0-6041 GCA_036002745.1 Cyclobacteriaceae bacterium
TACACACGATGAGGAGGTCATAAACGATCCATCCGTAACAAATACATTTTTGCAAGCATGTACCTGATTGTATTTATTAAGCACTGAGGTTTTCGGATCCTTGCCCATGCGTGCTGTGCCCATTTCGTGAATACCAATACCTGGAGCATCCACATTATTGTAAGTATTTATGTTTTTAGCACCAAGGGCTTCCAACATTTCGGCTGCATCAGCCATCATGTCTTTGCGCATTTTAAATTCGTTCTCTTTATACTCTGCATCAAAGTCAATTACAGACATTCCGTGTTTGTCTTTTTTATTTTGATTAATAGTCATGCGGTTGCTGTGCACAGGTAAAAATTCACCAAAACCAGTCATGCCAATCGACCACTTGCCAGGCTCAGACAACATCATTTTTAAGTCAGCCCCAAGAGCCAATTCCGCAACACCTCTTTGCCAGCCTTGTCGGCTTCCTCCGCCCTGGTAACCAAAGCCTCGGAGATAGTCACGTTTGTCTTTACCAATATTTCGGTAGCGTGGAATATAAAAACCGGCAGCCTTGCGGCCCGAATAATATTGATCTTCCAT
This sequence comes from Cyclobacteriaceae bacterium, assembly GCA_036002745.1. Classification (GTDB taxonomy): domain Bacteria; phylum Bacteroidota; class Bacteroidia; order Cytophagales; family Cyclobacteriaceae; genus ELB16-189. The sequence goes on from DASYTA010000639.1 coordinate 568, forward strand.
TCCATCTACTCTGCCATTCGCACCAGCACCTAAATGATGATCCATAATGTTACATCCGAGTTCACCGCTGTCATTACCAAATCCATTCGGGAATCTTTTTGAAATAGAATTGAGCATGATATAGGTCGAAGCAAAAGTAGAGGCACAAAGGAAAATCACCTTCGCATAAAACTCCGTTTGCTCGCCCGTTTCACTGTCTAATACTTTTACGCCGGTTGCCTTTCCCTTTTGTTCGTCATAGATCAGTTCATAAACAATCGAGTTGGGGCGCAGCGTCATATTCTTCGACTTTTCCGCTGCCGGCAATGTACATGCATTGCTACTAAAGTAACCACCGAAAGGACATCCGCGAATGCACATGTTTCTAAACTGACATTGCCCTCTCCAGGGTGTATGTGGCATCGGTGCAGTTGCATGCGCAACTCGCCCCGGTGTAACAATCCGATTAAATTTTTCTTTTGCTGATTTTCTCAATTCCGTCTCTGCACAGTTCAACTCCATGGCTGGAAGAAATTTTCCATCAGGCAGGTAAGGATAATTTTCTGATTGTCCGCTAACACCTATGTATGATTCAACATAATCATACCATGGCGCGATATCGGCATAGCGAACCGGCCAATCAACAGCTATTCCATCTTTAGCGTTCGCTTCAAAATCTAAATCACTCCAACGGTAGCTATGTCTCCCCCACATGATGGAGCGTCCACCCACATGGTAGCCGCGCATCCAATCCATTCGTTTGGTTTCTGTATAAGGATGATCTAAGTCGTTTACAAACCAATGCTTTGAGCTTGGCCTAATGGTATATCGTGTGCGGGCCTGAACTCCTTGCGTTTTTAAATCTTCTTGCGTGGGCCTATCGCCGTTTGGCAGTTCCCATGGACTAAGGTTTGCTGTTGGATAGTCACCATGCTTCACATCACGGCCGCGCTCTAGCACCAATGTTTTCAATCCCTTTTCTGAAAGCTCCTTAGCCGCCCAACCACCGGTAATGCCAGTACCTACTACAATTGCATCATAGGTGTTCTTCTTTTCTGCTTCCACATTCAAATTCATGTTCTAATTATTTTTATTTAAAGTCTATTTAAATGGCCAACTTTAAACCCTAGTATGTGTTTAAAGTACACAATGACAATCTTTTCTAACTGAGTGGAAAAATAAAGCTATTTTTTGCAAGGATGTTACCCGTTTGTCAATTTTTTTAGAAAAATCCCTAAAACTTCTCCATAACACCTAACCCAAAAAGTGCAAAATCATATTTCACAGGGTCTACAGCATCCAGTTTTCTTAAATTATTTGTTAATTCTACGGCAGTTTGCCAGTCCATTTGCTTTCGCTTGATCAATTTTAATTTTCGAGCTACACGTTCAACATGAAGATCGCACGGACAAATTAATTGCGACGGCGAAATTTTTTTCCAAATACCAAAGTCAACGCCTTTGTTATCATCCCGCACCATCCATCGCAAATACATGTTCAGACGCTTGCATGCAGATTTCCGTTCCGGTGTTGAAATGTGTTTTTTTGTTCGCTTAGGGAAATCCACCAGGCTAAAAAACAAACGATGAAAATTCTCAAGACCATTCCCAACATGTTCATCCTCTCGTGAAATTCCAAATGCAGTTTCGAGCGATGCGTTCTTCTTATAATATTGACTCAAAAACTCAATGAAATACAATGCATCCGTTTCATTGAAAGTGCGATGCTTATAATTTTTAAATTTCTTTAAGTCGTTCGATCTATGATTCAATAAAAAATCGTGAGGTGAATTATCCATTCTGCCAAGAAAATCTTTTGTCTTATTGATAATGGTAACGCGTTGCCCCCAGGCCAAGACCGCGGCAATTAATCCGGCTATCTCAATGTCCTGTTTCTTTTTGAATTGATGAGGAATGACGATTGGATCAAGCTCTATGAATTCCGGTCGGTTAAATTGATCTACTTTTGAATCAAGAAAAATTTTAAGGTCCTGCCAGCTTTGATTTTCTTTTTTCAATGGTCAAGAAATTTTACCTCTACCCTTCTGTTGATGGCGCGCGTCTGCTCATCGTTGCCAATAAGCAAAGGTTTTTGCTTTCCAAATCCACGAGTTTGTATCCGCTCACTTGAAACTCCATGTTGTGCAATGTATTCACCAACACTTGTTGCTCGATTGGCTGATAGTGTAAGATTGTAGTCATCCGACCCCTGATCATCAGTATGACCATGGAGTTGAATTTTCCATTGCGGATTCTTTTTCAAAACAGAAACAAGAAAATCAAGTTGAGCGAAAGACGAAGGTAAAAGTTGAAAACTGTTGAACTGAAAATTTATATGATTTAAAACGTACGCTTCATTAGGCTTGACTGCGGCAATGGAAGTTGCACTCAAAGAATCAACAACTGGCGCTTCAACAGGAGAAACGGAGACATCATCAATATAATAATAAGCGCTGCTGCCAAGCATAAGACTCTTTCCTTCACGATATTCTATCTTCTTGCTTTCGGTTGCATTGTTACTCGAAAAATTTCCAATCAATAAAAACTTCTCGCCACCTTTTGCCTGAAATTTTGCAGAGGCCTGATACCATTCATTGGTAAGAGTCTCTATTTCATTTATCCTTGTCAGAATTGGACTGATCTGCAATAAACTGTCGTGACCGATTTTTACTTCTGAATCGATCAGCGCCAAACCGATACGATCAATTGCATACACGGAATAAGATGACAGCCGATAATAAAATTGAAGATTATAAAACACGCCTGACTTTAACGGTTCTTTCAATTTACATTGAACATACTCCCGATAACTAATTTTAGCAGTACTCCAAGCGTAAATTCCTGCATAGCCAACACCCGAGTGGGCAAAAGAAACGCCCGCCCAATTTCTGGGTACGTCCATATCGCCTACGGCACATTTATTATAATAGTCTGGCGTTCCTAGCGAAGGTGAATTCCAATCATTAGGCCCAAAATGTTTTGGTTCGGTACTAAAAGTGATAGGGCATTTGGAGAATTCTTCAAAGCCCGGATTTGGCACCAGGTTTTGGGCAAAACAAAAATGCCCAACAAACAGGCTGCAGGCTATTAAACCTTTCATTCACTCAAAGAAAGTGAACCCCGATCATTTGTCCAAGAATTTTACCTCTACTCTTCGGTTGATGGCCCGTGCTTCTTCTGTTCTGTCCTTCCTTAGTGGTTTTCGTTTTCCAAAACCAATAGTTTTTATCCGTGTTGTTACAATGCCATTTTGCACAAGGTATCGGCCAACACTTTTTGCACGATTCATGGACAGATTATAGTTATAAACGTTGTCACCTTTGTCGTCTGTGTGCCCACTCAACTCCACTTTCCATTTCGGATTTTTTTTCATAATCCCAAGTAACAAGCTGAGTTCTTCATTTGACAATGGCATCAATTCATAACTGTTGAAATCAAAATAGATATGTTTTAAGATATAAACCTCATTGGGCTTAACCTCTGCCTTGCTGGCCAGATCTTTTGATTCAACAACGGTGTTACCTATGGGCGTAACCAAAACATCATCGATATAATAGTAGGCAGCCTTGTTGAGCAATGGCTCGTTGGTTTGAGAAAAATCCAAATGATATTTATTGAGTTGATCATCGGAAGAAAAATTTCCAATGGTAATAAATTGCTCTCCTCCACTGGCATCGTACTCAAAGGAAACACGATTCCACTGCCCGCTGTTTTTACTTAACGTGGAATCCATTACGTAGGTGTACGAAGGCTCAATTGTCCATACCCGATCGTGCGACAAATGTTTTAACGAATCAGAAAGAAGTGCTCCGATTCGATCAACACTATATTTTGAATAAACCGAAAGGCGAAAGAAAAATTCTACTTGGTATTTTTTTCCTCTTTCTAATGAATCAATAAGTTTAGCCTGAAGATACTCGCGATAGTTATTGTTGTTTACCCATGCATAAATACCTGAATAACCATACCCTTTGTGAGCATGAGCTACTCCAGCCCAGTTATGCGGAACACCCGCATTACCAAAACTACAACGGTTAAATAAATCAGGGGTGCCAAGCGTTGGCGAAATCCAACCCGGTGCAATATTTTTATCAGAGCCAGGAGGATTGTAAGAACCAGGACATTTGAAGTACTCTTCAAACCCCGGATTGGGAACCAGATTCTGCGCAAAACTTAGTTGAACACAGGCTAAACAAAAAATGAGACCTAACTTCATTAAAACTCTACTTGTAATAAATCAATTCCACGTTGAATCTTGGATCGGTTGCTCCCAACCGATCAAACGCAGATTTAGATACTTTTATTACTGTACCACCGTCAGTATTTAAAGGACCGACGATGCGCACAAATACTTCTCGATTGGTAGTTTCGTTACGCACTTTCATAATAGTGCCTACTTTGGCGGTTCTATGTTGTGCTAAATATTTACGATTTCCATCCGTTCCTTCAATTAGTTCAGCTGCACCCTTCTCATGAATTTCATCGGCCCCAATAACTGATTCTGAAATTTTGATTTCCTCATTAGCTGGTTTGGCAGTAATTGGTGCTGTTTGCGTCACCTCAGTCTGTCGATTAGTTTCGGGCATCGAATGCACAGGAGGAAGCACAAAAATTGTTTGTCCTGGTTTTAGTTCACTCGAAGTAAGGTTATTCCATTCTTTCAATTGCTGCACACTCGCTCCATACATTTTGGAAATAGAAAATAAAGTCTCGTTTTCTGTAACGGTATGCACACCCCGAACAGTTTTCGGATCAGGTATTTTTGAAATTTCCGGTTTGCTTTTTTTGCGAATGATCAAATCCTGACCTACGCTCAGTGAATTATCCTTCAGATTATTCCAGCCTTTAAGATCATCCACACTTACATCGTACATTCTGGAAATAGAATACAACGTCTCTTTCGTGGTAACTTTATGAACGATAGTGCCATTATCAAATTTAGGTTTTGTTCTTGGTGTATAAGGCACTTTCACAATCTGGCCAACCGCAAGCCCTGCATCCACGGTTGGGTTTTCTTCGCGGATCAAAGCAACTGCAACTCCATATTTTCTAGAGATAGAATACAAGGTTTCTTTCGGGTCCACCTGATGAATGATGAACTGCTTGCCGTTGATCGTTTCCAATCGAAGAGAATCAACAGGGGTAGCCCACGCAACTATAGATAAAAGACATAAGATGCAAGGCAGAAGGATTTGAATTGTGAATCCCGGTTCTTGAATCTTTAATTTTGAATTTACCATTCTGAGTATCTTTATACAAAAATACAACGATTGTGATCATGCGAAAACTACTTTTTATCGGAATTGCAATTTTCATCAGCCTAATAACTTATGGGCAAACACCTTCCGGCAAGTCCAAAGTCATGGTGATGGACATCCAGGCAGAGATCGATCCGCGCATGCTGCGTTATGTAAAATTAGCCATCGAACATGCTGAAAAAACAAACGCTGATTATGTAGTTGTAAATATGGACACCTTTGGCGGAGGGCTTGCCGA
>DASYTA010000640.1:0-3039 GCA_036002745.1 Cyclobacteriaceae bacterium
GTGGTACCTATTGATAAAAATGAGTTGATGCACGAAGCATTAAAGGGCCTATCCGCTTGATTACTGCTTAAACTGCTTTTCTAAGGGCGCTTCTTTTTCCAAATCTTCAACAATCTTTCGATCAAGTGGAGTTTCTTTAACAACGTTATAATTTTCCCAGAATCGTTTATTGTAGGGTTGGTCTTGATATTGAAGTCCATAACTCTTCATTTTTCTTGAAAGGCTTATTCGCTCAGGAGATTTTGAATGAATGTTATTAATGAGCAGCATTCGTTCGAGCTCAGCTTCAAATCTTAACTTTCCTGTTTCGCTATCATACCAATTTACTTGCGAAGTAACTGCTAGGTAATTCAAAAATAATTTTCCTTCAAAGAGTTTGAAATCGATAGTGCGTTTAATTTTTACAAATCGGCTTTCAAGGCCACGTTTCTTTTCTAAATCTGCCTGGCGGTCATTGACGTACTCCAAATGAATAATTCCATATGTCTCTTTATCAATAAATACCCGGAGAAGATAATCTTGAGTATGAGAGATCACAAAAACTTCGTGACCATTGTATTGAGTGTCATCTTCAAATTTGAGGCTTTTAAAAAAAATGTCCTCCTCAGGAAACTGACGATAGCGCACATTATTGTTTAGCAAAAGATCTTCCAACAGATTGTCTTTATCAAAGAAATCGGTGAACTTACTGGAGTAGCCAATACTTCTGCGCACTTCTTGAAGAGCAACTCGTTCTCGCAGTTTGAACTTGTTACGTGGCGCATAATAATTTTCATCATAAATTTTTACTGCTGCCTCCAAGAGAGAAATATAAGTGCCTCCCAATTTTTTTACATCACGATAAAAACCCTCTAATTGAAAAGGCTCCATTGGATAATTGGACTCAATTTTTGCCAAGGCAAGTTTTAAAATTTCACCGGCCTTTAACGAGTCAACAATGACAACTTCTTTAAGCATAACTGATCCGGCATGCAATTCAATGGTCACGGGGTCACTCGAAATCAATGACCAAACTGGCCCTTCAAAAGTTTTGTAACCCAGCATGCTGATGACAAGAATTTCATTTCGCATTTCAGCAGGAATATGAAAATCAAATTCACCTTGTTCATTGGAAATCAAACCAATGGGTTTGCCAATAATTCCTACAGAGGCATAAGGGAGAGGTTCTTTTGTCGCAATGTCAACCACTCTGCCTGTAATAGTAATCTGCTGCGAGTAGGCGATTTGCACAAAAAAGGCAAAACAAAAAATAAAGCTCACTTTCATGGAGGCGAAAGTTACGACATTGTGAAGTCGTTACAGTTTCTTTAACCACTCAAAACTGCCGTTCATCGACAATTGCAAACCTTTGGACACCAATGGATTCAATTGCTTAACTTTAGAAAGAAATTTTGAACCCTTTGAAGATTCTTGACAATATACCGAGGATATGGAAGCGTGCATACGGCCTTATCTGCTTATGGTATTTTATCAACTTCACTACCAGCGCCATTATCGAATGGCAATTCGTAAACCCAGCCTATTATGTTTTGTGGAACGCGATGTTTCTATTTGAGGCGCTTTGCCTTTTTATTATTTTAATCTTTCTGTGGTCGCATTGGCTGATGAATTTCAAACCTGTAATCCAGGTCATCGGTCATATTATTGGGTTGTTTACTTTTTTCCTCACCATGGGCACGCTCAATTATTTTTTTACCGACTACATGGACGGCCTCGTTTATTTCGATCATTGGAAAGAACACATGCTGGGCCTCTTGAGCTGGGAAGCACTGCGGTTTCATGATCAATACATTATTACTGTTGGTGTCTATTATGTTATTAGATATTTCCAAGGATTGCAACGACAAGAGCAAGAGAAAAGTAATCTCACTATTCGAAATCGCGAAATGCAAATATCTCTGCTTAAATCACAAATCAATCCGCATTTTTTATTCAATACCCTCAACTCGATCAGCACATTAATCCATAGTAGCAAAGAACAAGCTCGAAAAGTAATCACTCAACTTTCAGATGTTTTTCGTTATGCTTTGGATGCTCATAGTGAAGAGCTGGTGAATTTGTCGAAGGAAATTGAATTCATTGAAAATTATGTACGCATACAACAAGTTCGATTTGGCGATCGATTACAATTTGAAAGAGATATTGATCCCAGTTGCTTGAATGCTAAAGTGCCACCGATGATCCTTCAACCCTTAGTGGAAAATTCCGTTAAGTATGGAATTGGCCCCAAACCAGAAGGCGGCACCATCTCTCTCACCGTTCGAAGATCTGGCAGCATCATTTTCTTTGAAGTGAAAGACAATGGTCTTGGAAGTAATGCCAAAAAAGTAATCGATGGAAGTTCCAGCGGAATTGGGATGTCCAATACCGACCTCCGTTTGAAAAGTTATTTTGGTTCTCAATCGCATTTACGAGTGAGAGCTAGCGAGAAAGGATATTCTGTTAATTTTTTTATTGATGATCGGGAGCTTACAAAGAAAATGGAACTACAAACTGAAATGGAAAAAATAAATATATGAGCAAAAAAACCGCCTGTCTAATTATTGATGATGAAAAACTAGCACGAGAACTGTTAACTGAATTCCTCGAAAGCTTTCCTGATGTAGAACTAGCCGGAGAGGCCAGCAATGGAACAGACGCAGTTGCGCTGATCAATAAGTTAAAACCCGATCTGATTTTCCTTGATGTGCAAATGCCCGGCATGACTGGGTTTGATGTACTTGATGAAATTGATCATGAGCCCTACGTAATTTTTACAACAGCGTACGATCAATACGCGATTCAGGCCTTTGAAAAAAATGCTGTTGATTATTTGTTAAAACCATTGGATGCCGAACGATTTAAAGTTGCCGTTGATCGTGCGCTTAAAAGAAAGAAAATGGAAGCCGGTCATCTCGAAGATTTGCTGGGAAGCTTGCGACCTGTTCGCGAGCGAGCAAACTATGAGTCGCATATTTTTGTCCAGAAATCAGAAAAACTTTTCAGCTTACCCGTGGAAGAGATTCTTCACTTAGAAGCTTCTGGTGATTACACGATCAT
>DASYTA010000641.1:0-13454 GCA_036002745.1 Cyclobacteriaceae bacterium
ACTTATGGCGACTATGTTGCGATACATCGCGTAGCAACATCCAAAGCTGCGAAAGGCAAAGGCGTAGCAACACAATTACTTCAACTGTTAGAGCCATTCTGCCTCGAGCGAAAAGTGCATAGCATTAAATTAGATACCAACTTCGATAACCTTGCCATGCTTAAAATTCTCAACAAATTAAACTACATCTATTGTGGTGAAATTTTTTTTAAAGGTGCTTCGCGGAGAGCATATGAAAAAGTGATCGGATAAATTATGATATTCATGATTGGTATGCAATAAAAATGAGTTACTATCTTTTTTATTAGTCGAATTCATTCTTTCTTTGGACGTTAAACAAATTAAGTAATGAAGTATCCTTTACAGTCTATCGCCCTTTTTAGTTTCGCCATTCTAGTTTTATCCTGTAGCCACAAGGATCCCACACCTGACACATCGCCTTATTTATACATACACTCAGGCAAGTTCCAGGATAATGAACTCGAAAAATGGATTATTGTAACTAATGGAAATGAAGAGTTAGTCGGTTATAAAAAAATCGATCCAACAAGTGACGAAACCGTACTGACCCAAAGAAGCGCAAGCATTAAAGATAAAATCAATATCTATAAGATATACTTTTACTCGTCAAACGCTATGGAAATTAAGGCAGTACTAGGTGTTGATCCAGGAGAACATTGTTATCTGGGTTCCAAGGTGACCTCAGCTAGCAAGGATCTTAATGCAAATCTTTACAAAATACCCATCAAAAGCCGAATCACACCTGGTAGTGGCAGCTTTGGTTTGGAACAAAGAGGTTTCAATTCTGATGGGACAATTGATTCCGCTAAAATAAATTTTCTCGCATGGGAATCAATCTCAGTTCACCCTCTTACAGTGTACACACGAGCAGCCCCTAAGTATGTAAACGTAAACTATAGTTCGACAGGAGTGTCAAAATTTAATTATCCGGGCGATTTTTTAAACTTCGATCACGTTATTGATGTGCCTACGGGCAAAACCCCAGTGACCGTAATTACCTCTGGAACTAAGGGAGGATTTCAAATCTACTTCACTTCTTTGCTGTACCCCGATGATATGGATAGAGTGGATGCCAATCAATCCGTCAAACTTTGCTACAACAATGGGTATGATTCCTATTCAACCTGGTATCTCCTTGATAATAATAGCGGGTACTCGAAAAATGGAGGCATCCCCTCCAGCACAAGCCGGTTTATGATTCCCAACAGGTCAATTGTCGTAAACAACCATGATTTATTTTCCTTTGCTGCTACGATCCCAGTCGAGATCGATTATCGGACAAGCGGATATTCGTACAGTGAAGTCGTTGGAAGTAAAACCAAATCTTATTCTTTAAGTATTACAGTCGATGTAACAAGGAGTGATGCATTTGATCTTAAGCTACCGAATGAATTTGTGACTGCGCATGGCTCTTCGGATTTTACTAAGTACAATCATACAGGAACTACATTTTATGAATTTGAGAATGACGAGAAGTATAGTAATGCAGTAGATAATTTGTTTGCCGTACCGGGGAACTCTGTTGGACAGTACTATTACTATGTAAATTGATACCCAAAAAGTAAATCTAAAAAAAAACAGCGAACCAATGTGGTTAGCTGTTTTTATTTTTAAACATTCGCTATAAATGGTGCCTTTCGCGCATAAGCACTGTCAGTCAATTGCTCAATGACAAAATGCGCCAGGTCAGTCGCGCTGATCTTTTCACCGGGGCAATCCTCCAGACTTACAAGTATCTTCGACCTTAAATCCGTTTGTTCAATCATTGGCAACCTAACAAGAGTCCAGTTAATGTCACTACCCGACAAGATCTCAAATTCATATTGTTTATCTTGAGTAGTCTTCGGATAGTTTTCGTACATCCAATCGGTAACCATTTTTGTTTTAACACCTTTCTGGTCGAAAGGAGTATCAACGTTCAGGCCAGTAGTAACAATATATCTTTCAATACTGTGATGTTTCATCGCACGAATTACATTCCTCGTTGCTTCACTAAAAATTGTGGGCTCACCTTTTGGTTGGCCTAACATGCTGAGAACTGCCTGGCAACCTGCCACCAGTAACTGAACAGACTCATAAATTCTTGCATCACCTTGAACAACTTCAATCAATGGACTTTTGATTTGAAAGTTTTCAGGATTTCTCAGCAAGAGCTTTAAATGAAATCCCTGGTCCAGAAGTAACTTGACGAGATACTTACCAGATTTGCCGGTACCACCGATTACTGCGATTTTTGAAATATGTTTCATTTGATCTCAATGTAAAATTTGAAATAGATAAAAAGATTTAATCGTGTCATGAAAAGACACTGTCACAGAATTATTTGAATCTGTGACGAAGAGATTTGACTATTTACAGAGAGATTTAATAGAACAAAGCTATTATTTTTGATTGATTAACAAAAGGTACAAGTGATTGATGATTCTCTAATTGACATAATTTGAAAATTATGAACACCGACATCAAAGCGTACAACGAAATGCAATCTAGCCTGGACCAAGAAATCTGCAATTCACTGGCAACATCTATTGATAGAGGGTTAACTGGAGCTGAAAGCAAGATCTGGCATCGTCATCCGGTTTGGTTTATCGATGGCAACCCGATTGTCGGTTATAGTAAATTAAAAGACAGTGTGCGACTGATGTTTTGGAGCGGTCAATCTTTTGACGAAGATATTTTGCAAAAAGAAGGAACGTTTAAAGCTGCAGAGATTCGCTATACTTCAACTGATCAAATTAATCAAAAAGACTTGGCACGCTGGCTTAAAAAAGGAAAAGAGATTCAATGGGATTATAAAAACATTGTAAAGAGAAAAGGAAGGCTGGAACGGTTGAAGTGAAACCAATTTATTCTGTGCGTTCAACCTGAAATAAAATTTAAATGAGAAGAGAATTAATTCTATCGATAGGAACATTAATTGGAGGTATTCTTTTAAACGCATTTGCATGGTCAGGATCGATCGTAAATACAGCAGCGACAATTTGTATAGTAGCAGGCTTGCTAATGTCTGTTGCAGGATTTATCTCTTTTATTCTTATTTTAAAAAAAGAACAAAAGATGAAGGAGGAAAAGAAATAACTCCCTTATTCTGCTTTCTAGTCAACCCCTGTTTCTATTACTCGGCTAGAACTGGCCGAGTCTCAATGGATTTAGCTGCAGCTTCCAAAATTTCAAAAGCACTTTCGGCCATTCGATTCTCTGTGTCAAGTGTTGGGTTCACTTCCACGATCTCGTAGGCACAGACGCGAGGATCTTTACAAAGTTCAGCATTCAGATTCTTGGCTTCCTCAACAGTGAGTCCATTGGGAACGGGAGTACCTGTGCCTGTTGAAAAACGACTATCAATACTATCGACATCAAACGAAACATAGATCAAGTCGCAATGGTCCAGCATGTTCAATGCACGTTTGGCCATCTCTGCTGCGCCCTTCTTTTTTACTTCTTCTACTTCAATGAAGTTGACGTTATACTTGTTGATAAAATAATTTTCAGGTTTCTCTAAATCTCGCACAGCCACATAAACCAAATCTTCAGGATTAATTTTTGGTCCAGGGATTCCCACATTTTTTATTTGTTCCCAATAGTCAAGTGTTTCGCCGCGAGGGTCATTTACCTTATTTTCCAGGTTATCAATACCAAATGCCATCGCCAGCGGCATGCCGTGCATGTTGCCCGAAGGTGTAGTGAACGGAGTGTGAAGATCGGCATGAGCATCGATCCAGATCACGCCCAATTTCTTTTTTGGATACGCTTTCTTTATACCAGCGATAGTGCCGTAAGCTGTTGAGTGATCGCCCGCCATTATGAGTGGAAAAAAATCATCAAACAGTTGCTCATATACCTCAAGGCAAACACGCTCTTCCATCACCAACACACCATCAATAAATTTCGCGTAGGCGTGTTCTGCTCCATCAAAAAGAAGCTCGTTCACATTTTCTACTTCAATGGAGTCGTATTTCTTGAACAAATCAGATTTCAAATCAAGGCTCGCAATCTTCATCGCCTCCACGCCCAAGCTCGCGCCGCGAGTGCCGGCACCGATTTCGGACTTTACTTCAATGATTTTAATCTCTCTCACAAAAAAATGTATTAATTACTTTTAACTTAACGATAAAACAGGAAAAAAGAAGCCAGAAACAGCCCGGAACTTAGAAGTCGGGCAGGGCGTGGGCGACAGCGAAAATCCGGAAAAAAAAGGGGCTGGCCATATCAGTATATCCTTTGCAAAGATGGCAAAATTATTAGAATATTGCACCCTTTGTTTATCCGTTAAAAGCATGCGATGAAGAGTTACCGTGAGCTGATTGAGCAGACGTTTGAGTTCCCCCAACGGGAATTTAAAGTGCGCGAGCACGAATTGTTGTTCAACGATGTGCCTCTGATGGACATCATAAAGCAATACGGCACTCCGTTGCGCATCACCTACCTGCCGCGGATCAGCGAAAACATCCGCTATGCACAGTCGGCTTTCACCAACGCCATGGAGCGTTTTAAATACAATGGCAAATACACTTACTGCTATTGTACCAAATCTTCGCATTATGATTTTGTGCTTGAAGAAGCGTTGAAAAATGATATTCACATTGAAACGTCTTCTGCCTTTGATATTCCGATCGTTCGCACACTTTATGAGCGCGGAAAAATATCGAAAGAGACCTTCGTTTTGTGTAACGGCTTCAAAATGCCGCAGTACAAAGATTACATCACCGGCTTACTCAACGATGGATTTAATTGTGTGCCTATTCTCGACAACCTAAGCGAGATTGATCATTACGAAAAAAATGTTACCAAGCCTTACCAAGTGGGCATTCGTGTAGCTGCCGATGAAGAACCTAAGTTTGAATTTTATACATCGCGCTTAGGCATTCGCTATGGCGATATCAATACGCTTTACAAAGAAAAAATTCAGCCAAGCAGCAAAGCATCGCTGAAGATGCTTCACTTCTTCATCAACACCGGTATTAAAGACACCGCTTATTATTGGAGTGAGCTGAGCCGCTTCATCTTCAAGTATTGTGAAATGAAGAAAATCTGTGACTCATTAGATTCAATTGATATTGGTGGGGGGTTTCCAGTAAAGCAATCGCTCACATTCCATTATGATTACAAATACATGATCGAACAGATCGTGGAAAACATCAAATGGATTTGTGAAAAGAATAATGTACCTGTTCCTAATATTTTTACTGAGTTCGGAAGTTTCACCGTGGCCGAGAGTGGAGCAATCTTATATTCTGTGGTCGATCAGAAACTGCAAAACGATAAAGAGTTGTGGTATATGATTGATGGTTCATTCATCACCCACCTGCCTGATGTGTGGGGATTGAATCAGAAATACATTTTACTTTCAGTGAACAAGTGGGACGACCCTTATCATAAAGTAAACATTGGTGGTCTTACCTGCGATAGTCAGGATTATTACAACAGCGAAGCACATACCGGAGAGGTTTTCTTACCAATGATCAACGATGAAGAAAATTTGTATCTCGGATTTTTCCATACCGGTGCCTATCAAGAGTCATTAGGTGGCAACGGTGGTATTCAACATTGCTTGATCCCAGCGCCTAAGCATGTGCTGATCTACCGCAACGAAGATGGAGAAATCTCTACAGAGCTATTTGCTCCGGAACAATCCAGCGAAAGCATGATGAAGATTCTCGGCTACTACGAAGAAGAACAAAAAGAAGAGCCGGTGAAACTTCACGCTACACCGGCTCAAAAATAATTTATTCGTTGCTTAACTAACGCGGTCCACCAAACATTCCTTGCGTTTCTTTATAATCAGATGGAATGGTAAAGTCAGCAGCACTTAACGATTCACGTTTGATGTCAGTTACCTCCATCACCATGGTACCCTCCTTCGTGGTGGATTCAATTTTTAAAGGAATTCCATCGACACCCTCATAAAACATTGATTGTCCGCGACCTGTCCGCTGCTTCGCAAGTGATTTCATATCAAAATCCTTAATCTCTGTTGTTGTCCACTGATTACTAGTGATAGTCTGGCCATGTTCAACAATTGTAACGACGTATTTCGTGCAATTGTAACCAGCTATTTTAGCAGTTTCAGATGTCTTTGTTATTGTTGGCTTCTGTTTATTTTCCATCCCTTTCCCTTCACCTGAAGGCATTACCGAATATGTTTTGTTGGCGCGATCAAGACGAACGCTTTTGTCAGCCGTGTGCAAAAAATCTCCCGAAAGCATTCCTCCATCCATAGTCACCAACGTGTTTCCTCCTTTAACCTTAACAGTAAACCCTTTTGGAATCATGCTACTCATATCTCCACCCTGCTGTGCTTGCATTACTTTTTCCATTTGTGCCTTCATCGCAGGGTTCGCCTCCATCATGGCTTTCATTTTAGGATCATTCATGGCGTCTTGCATTTTTTTCTGTTCGGCCGGATCGCTCATTTTTTTATTGCCCTCCGCCATCTTTGCTTTCAAGGCAGGATCAGTAATTTCCATTTTCATCGACCATTTTATCGTGCCTTCAAAAGTTTGTGCCCATGCCGAAGATATAGCGAGCGTGAGCACGGCTGTCAATAATTTCTTCATAGTAAGTTTGTTGTTTGTATGTTAAAGGTATCAAAGAAAATGCCAATTCAGGAACCTTACATCCCCTAAACAGGTGATTTTTTTTATCTTGCTTGTAATTGATAGCCTTGCGGAGATCCGCCATCTAGACATCAAGAATCTAATTTCAGACATGCACTTCAAAATCACCAGCACGCAGAACCCGAAAGTAAAGAGCCTAATGGCGCTGGAGAAGCCGCGCGAACGAAGGAAACAACAATTGTTTATCATTGAAGGAGTTAAGGAAATCAGTTTAGCTGTTGAGGCCGGTTATAAGATTGGAAATATTTTTTTCTGTGATGAAATCACCAGCGTCGAAGACATACCGGTGAAACTAAAAGATGAAAAACTGATCATCCCGGTTTCGAAAGAAGTCTTTGATAAAATTGCGGTACGCGAAAGCACAGGAGGCATCATTGCTGTAGCTGAACAAAAGGCCCATCTCCTATCACAAATCAAACTCAGAAAAAATCCGCTCGTGTTGATTCTCGAAGCGGTGGAAAAACCAGGCAACCTTGGAGCCATCTTACGAACTGCTGACGCTGCCGCTGTGGATGCTGTAATCATCTGCGATCCTCAAACTGACTTTTACAATCCAAATGTAATCCGCTCCAGTGTGGGTTGCGTGTTCACAAATCAATTGGCCGCCGTGACTTCAGATGAAGCCATCAGTTGGCTTAAAAAAAATCAGATCAAGATATTTTGCACATCGCTGCAGGCATCAAAACCTTATCATCAAATTGATTACACTCAGCCATGTGCGATAGTTATGGGTACGGAGGCAACCGGGCTCTCCGAAACTTGGACAAAAAACTCAGATGCCAACATCATCATCCCAATGCAGGGGAAAATTGACAGCATGAATGTCTCTAACGCAACCGCTGTTGTCGTTTTTGAGGCAATAAGGCAGCGAATTCCTTTAAATTAACCCAAAAAGGTACTAAAGCACGCGCACATTGAACTCTACGCGTCTATTTTTTGCCCGGCTGGCAGAGGTAGCATTCTCTTCTATTGGCCTGGATGAGCCATATCCCCTTGCTTTAAGTCGTGACCCATCTAATCCTTTGGCTATCAAATATTTAACAACAGACTCAGCCCTTTGTTGCGAAATCGCCATATTCACAGCGGTAGTCCCAATATTATCGGCATGGCCAGCTATTTCGCAAGTGGCTCGTGGATTTTCATTCAAAAATTGAATAATGCTCTCTAATTCAGGGGTTGACTCACTGGGCAGGGCGGTCGTTCCAAAATCGAAGTTTATATTGTCAAAAACCGGGAAAAGAGCTTCTGGGCTGTTTTTAAAGGGAATTATCTCTACCCGTCGGTTCTTTGGCCGCGATTCGGTAGACATATCATCATCTTTTGGAAGGGCTGATCCATAGCCAAAAGTGCGTAAACGAGCCCGATCAATGCCTTTACTAAGAAGAAAATCAAAGACGGCATAAGCTCTATCCTCCGAAAGTGCCAAATTATAGTCAGCAGGGCCGGTGCGATCTGCATGACCTTCAATTTCGCATGACATGTCAGGGTTTTCATTTAGAAATTTTACTATGCCTTCCAACTCTTCAATTGATTCACTATTGAGATCCGCTTTGTTGCGATCGAAATAAATGTTGTTACTAAAAGCTGTTGAAAATGTCTGTGGATTCATCATGTAATCCCGGTTGATACTAGGCCGACTATCGTTGAGAACCCATAGCGTATCCGTGGTTTCATTATATCCCTTGGCCGAAATTTTAATTAAGTACCAGCCATAGTCACGCAATTGTTCTGTGAATTCTCCATACTCAAGATCTTCATGCTTCATGAATATATCACTATCGAGATAGATGCGAACTCTACCAGCAACAGGTTGAAGGGTACGCGCATCAAGCACTCGACCGTGAAGAACCATACCAGCATCAGCACGAGAAAAACCTAGCAATTCAGAAAAAGCAAATAGCAATAACGGAAGGACTGATAAAATTTTTCCCTTCATTTTTAGTAGTGGTTGAGTAATAACAAATATAACATTGGCCGATGCCTAACTGAAAATTATTTGGCAACTAAATATGGTAGTTGGTCGAATGTTAAAAGTATGTTACTCTTTTAATTCACAATTGCTTTTCGCAGTGTCGATCTCATTTTCAACTCGTTACATGAGACCAATTCAAGTTGACCTTTTTTGAGGCACATGATCATGTGATGATGCTGCGTTTTTAACAAAGGAAAGCAGGTGTTGGACGTGACTGAATTTTGATACGTACATTGTTGAAATTTTAAAATTGTAATGGGCAAAAAGATAATCCTAGTCACTGGTTCTAATAAAGGAATTGGCTTTGAAGTTGTGAGGCAGCTTGCGAAGCTTGGTCATCAAGTTATTCTTACAGCAAGAGACGAAGCCAAAGGATTGGAAGCGCTGAAAAAATTAAAAACTGAAGGTCTCAATGTTCAATTCATCCCGTTGGACGTTACAAATGAAAAAAGTATTCAACAAGCTGCAAGCAAAGTAAAATCTGATTTCGGAAAATTGGATGTACTGATTAACAATGCAGCCATCTCATTGCGTGGGGATCATTCACTACTTACCAATGATTCGGCAATAACGGAGCAAATCATTAATACCAACGCACTCGCACAACTTGCTGTAACTCGAGCCTTCCAATCACTTATTCCGAATGGAGGAAGAATCATCATGATCTCCAGCGGAGGCGGAAGCATGAGTGACCCGGTTGGCGGATGGTCTCCTGCCTATTGCGTTTCTAAATCGTTTCTCGGTGCTATCACCCGACATCTCGCTTATGAATTCAGCAGTCGAAAAATTTCAGTGAATGCTTTAGATCCAGGCTGGGTAAAAACCGACATGGGCGGACGATCTGCGCCAGGAAGTGTAGAAGAAGGTGCTGACACACCTGTTTGGTTAGCTACAACTGAAAAGATTGCAACAGGAAAATTTTTTAGGAATAGAAAGGAGATTCCGTGGTGAACAACATATTTTCAAGGCCATTAATCTGACAAATGAGGCAAATCCCATTATTTGTAATATTCAGTTTGACTATTTCTTGTAAATCGACTGATAAACCATCAAACAAGTTGGACTTTGAATATGATTATCAAATACTGACGTACAATGGTGACACAACCAGCAATGAGAATTTGCGTCGCACCGAATATTATAATGCAGATGGAAAAATAATTCGGTCAATAGGTAGAGATCAAGGGTGTATGCGATTTATTTATGACTCAATTGGTCATTTGATCGAAACAATCTGGGGGCGAAATTGTAATTATGGGGTTAGAGAGTTAATGATTTACGATAGCAGTTACAATCTACTAGGCTCATTTAGAACGAGGGATTCTCTTGTAAATTTGGACACTGTAAAATATAAACAAACAAAGTTTTACGGCACAAGAAATAATTTAATTAAAGAACTCAATCATGAGTGGAATGATTTAAAAGGCGAACGACATGAGGAATGGAACTTATATGTTTATGAAGGAGACAAAAGGATAAAGGAAATAGACCTTCAGGACGGAACAGGTTTAGTTTGGACTGGAACTTATGAGTATGATTCAGCTGGCAACCTAAAAGCAATAAAAAAGATTCGTAATCAAATCTTTAAAACAGAAACCTTTAAATACGATAGCAACCGCAGACTTATTGAAAGGGAATTAAAAAGTAATGAATACCCTTTGACCCCAGATGTAAGTCATAGCGCAAGCAATAACAAGACACTCTATAAGTACAACGGCATCGGACAGTTAGTTGAAGAAGTAGCACTGAACCACAAAGGAAAAGTTTATTCAAGAGTTTTCTGTCTGAGAAAAAGCAAATCAACGGCAGTGGAGTAAAATTGTGTCTGCAATCCATTATTATTTCTTCACCATCTTCAACTTTTCAATTGCAAATTTTTCTGCTGCAGCTTCTACTGCTGGAATATCTTTAGAGCTAACATGCGAACCCAGCACATGACCTCCTGCATTGGGGATGGCTACCGTTTCATTTAAATCTTCGGGAGTGCCCAATTGTTTATTCATCTCCAACATGGCGCTCACTTTCACGGTTGGGTCTTGTTCCGTTTCATTTTTATAATAATACATTGTGAGGCTCGGGCACTTTATTTTTTCAAAAGTATCGGCATTCATTTTCTCTTCGAGAAATTCTTGTAGCTGAGTTACTGCCTCCAATCTAAATTTCTGATACCAATATCGGTCATGTAGTGAATCCGATTTTGAAACCTCAAACTTCCCGCCTCTCACAAGCCTTGCAATCTGCAACCCCCATGGATCATTAGCAATAAACGCAAGCGGATGGTTTATCCGAATGTTAGGCGACATATTAATCAACGCATAAACATCTTGTGGATATTCGGCCGCCAGCGCAAGCGCTAATGTGCCACCAGTAGATGTGCTCATCAGAATCACCTTTTCGCCCAACGCTTTGCCAATAGCCAATGCTTCTTTCGCACTTTCCCAACCTCTGTCGATGGTAAAATTGATAAGCTGATCCACTGTATCGATGCCATGATCAGCTAGTCGTGCTAAATATAAATTGCATCCGAATTTCTTAGCAAAGTCCGCATGCACGGGATCTCCCTCTTCTTGGCTTGCATAAAATCCATGAATATATACTACACTGTATTCGGTTTTCTTTTCTGTGCTGTCTGCCCAAACAATACGAGCTTCGTTGTCTGGCTTGATTTTGTGTTTGCTCTCCTGAGTTGCTACATATTTTTCCAATTCATCAGGCGATTGCGGAACGCTTGGCATTGTTGGATTAAACTTAGCCCTGGCAGGCTCAGGTCCCAGAAAATAAATTCCCAACAATACTATGATTGGGAATGTAATGAAGATGAGTTTTCTTTTCATTGGAGAGTTATTGCACGTTAAAGCTAATTCTATTTTTCAAACCTCACCATCATCTTGCGTATTCTGTCTTCCAATTTTTCTGAGCTAAGTTTTTCACGCGTGCGATCCACCATGATAGGAAACGCGAACGGTGTTGGCCGATCGGGCTCGGTGATAATAATTTTCTGATGATGTATTCGTTGCAATGCCTGGCGGAGCCTCGCTTCTTCTAACTGAAAGTCCATCACTTCTTCAAATGCCTGCAACAATAGCAAATTAGTAGAATCGTATTCATTGAACACGTTGAAAAAAAGCTGCGAAGAAGATTGAAGGTGTTTTTCCTTTATTGGTTTACCAGGGAATCCTTTAAACACCAATCCGGAGATTGCCGCAATATCTCGGAATTTTCTTCTCGCCATTTCAGTAGAGTTAATGCTGGCTTGAATTTCTTTAATTAGATTTTCTTCACCCAACACATTGGTTTCAACCGCTTCATATATTGGAATTTCCTGATCACACAGTAATTCAAAACCGTAGTCATTCATCGCAATAGAAAATGTTAACGGTTTAATCTGCGCCAGCCGATAAGCAATCAGGGCGGCCATTCCTTCGTGCACGTTACGTCCTTCAAATGGATACATCACCACATGGTAGCCTTCATCGGAATGAAAGTACTCGATAAGAAATTCATTTCGTTTGGGTAAATGTGATCGTTCCTTTTGCAAATGCATCAGTGGTCGCAGAAAAATCATTTCTTCATCTTTCTCTTTTCCAGTAGCCGCCTCATCAATTTTCAATCGAATCATCTCACTCATTTGTGATGAGAGTGGCATGCGTCCACCTTGCCAGGAAGGAACTTTGCCTGACTTTCGTTTCGACTGACGAACATGCACTTCCATTTCTTTGATGCGCACCAGTTCTAAACTTTTACCAGCAAACCAAAACACATCGCCCACATTCAGTCGCGAGATAAAATATTCTTCAATCGAGCCAAGGAATTTTCCAGAGACATATTTCACCCATAAAGTATTATCGCCCACAATAGTACCAATAGAAAGTCGATGACGATAGGCAATTCTTTTATTCTCTACTTTAAGCAATCCTTCGTCTGAAATTACTTTACGATATTCGTTGTAGGCAGTGAGTGCTGCTCCGCCCGTCGTAATAAAATTTAAAACCCAGTGCCACTCTTCTTCACTAATCGAAGAATAGCAAAACGTATTTTTTATTTCTTTGAAAATTTGATCAGGGTAAAATCCATCCGACACAGCAATAGTGACTAAGTATTGTATCAAAACATCAAACGATCGGATATACGGAATACGATCTTCTACAATTTTTTTATTCATTGCCTCACGCAAGGCTGCTGCTTCCGTGAGTTCAAGAGAATTAGTGGGCAAAAAATAAATCTTACTCGTAGCGTTCGGTTGGTGACCGCTCCTTCCCGCTCTTTGTAAAAATCTCGCGACACCTTTAGGACTTCCTACTTGAATAATGGTTTCCACCGGCCGAAAGTCAACACCCAAATCTAAACTCGATGTGCATACCACCGCTTTCAATTTTCCTTCATGCAATTGATCCTCCACCCAATTGCGCAGCTCTGCACTGATCGATCCGTGATGCATAGCGATAGTACCCGAAAGTTCGGGCGCCTTATCCAATAACTTCTGATACCAAATTTCTGCGAAAGACCTTGTATTGGTAAAAATCAAAGTGCTTTTTCCTTGCAGAATAATTGGAATAACTTTTTCAAGCAACACAATCCCTAGGTGACCCGACCACGGCAGTCGTTCTACTTCATCTGGAAAAACGGAAATGATCTCAATCTTCTTTTCAATATCTGCCCGGATGATTATGGTTTTTCTTTTGTTCTCAAAATAATCACCAAGCAAGACTTGCATTGATTGCTCCATATTACCGATAGTGGCTGAGATGCCCCAGATTTTCAAACCAGGAGCAATGGTTTTCAATCGAGACAGCGCCAATTCCATGAGCACACCGCGCTTGGAGCCCATTAATTCATGCCATTCA
>DASYTA010000642.1:0-3359 GCA_036002745.1 Cyclobacteriaceae bacterium
ACCAAATACATAATCAAAGATTCTGGACAAGATTCAGAGAACAACCAAACTCCTTATTATTCAACAAATAAGAAAGGAGTTACACAGACTGGGTATTTGGCCTTGGTTGAAGCAGCCATTCAGAAAATCGAATCAGGAGTAATTGAAAAAATTGTTCCATCAAAATTTAAAGAGGTAGAATTATCAGATAGCTTTAATGTACTGAAGACATTTTATAAGCTCTGCGACAAACATCCGAATGCATTCGTCTCGTTGGTATCATCACCTGAAACAGGCACATGGTTAGGGGCTTCACCTGAATTATTAGTAAGTGTTGATGCCCAAGACAAATTCAAAACAATAGCCCTCGCCGGCACTTTACCATATTCAACGGGTATCAACTTAAAGTCAGTTGCCTGGACTCAAAAGGAAATTGAAGAGCAGGCATTGGTGAGCCGCTACATCATCAACTGTTTTAAGAAAATTAGGGTACGGGAGTATGCAGAACATGGTCCACGCACTGTCGTGGCCGGTAATTTGTTGCACCTGCGCACTGATTACGAAATAGATATGAAGGAAGTGAACTTTCCACAACTAGGTTCGGTGATGTTGAAGTTGCTCCACCCTACATCTGCAGTTTGTGGAATGCCTCACGAACCAGCTATGGATTTTCTCCAAAAGAATGAAGGGTACGATCGTGAATTTTATAGCGGCTTTCTAGGTCCAGTTAATTTTGAAGGTGAAAGTAAGCTCTTTGTTAATCTTCGTTGCATCCAGCTTTTCGAAAAATCAGCAAGAATTTATGCAGGAGCCGGCGTCACAGCAGACTCTGATCCTATGAAAGAAGCAGAGGAAGTGGAGATGAAAATTCAAACGCTAAATCAAATTATCAACTCCTGAACCTTGCGCCTTCAATCCATCTTCGACATCGCGGAACTTTGTGCACAAAAAGGAGTAACACAAGCTGTGCTTTGCCCGGGAAGTCGTTGCGCACCACTCACACTCGCTTTTACGAGGCATGGCGACTTTCAAGTAAGAACGATTAGTGACGAGCGAAGCGCAGCGTTCATTGCTCATGGAATAGCTCAACAGCTTCAATGTCCAGTAATTTTAGTTTGCACCTCCGGATCTGCTGCTTACAATTTTGCACCAGCTGTTGCTGAAGCTTTCTTTCAACAAACTCCTCTAGTCGTTTTCACTGCCGATAGACCTAAAGAATGGATAGATCAATACGATGGGCAGACGATACGTCAAGAGAATATTTTTGGCGTCCACGTAAAGAAATCATTTTCATTGTCGGAAGATTATGAACACGCAGACGCAGTATGGTATATTCATCGCACTGTCAACGAAGCCATTAACTTATCTAATGAATTTCCGAAAGGTCCGGTTCATATTAATATACCGCTTCGAGAACCACTTTATCCCGCTAAGGGCGAAAAAATCTCATTTAGCAAAAATCTAAAAGTAGTTTCAACTGAAAAGACTTCAATAGTTTTACAAAAAGAAGATACCAAAAAACTGCAACAGAAGCTTGATGGTTTTTCAAAAACACTTGTTGTTGCGGGGCAACAAGATTTTGATGATTCTCTTATTAAAGCACTGAATAAATTCTCTTCTTCAAATCATGCGACTGTTATTGGTGACATACTTTCCAACTTGCATTCCGATCAAAATGTAATCCGATACTCTGACACTTTTCTAAGTTCATGTGGAGATGATGTTCAAGGATCATTGCAACCAGAGCTATTGATCACCTTCGGCAAATCCATCATTTCAAAACACACTAAATTATTCCTAAGAAAACTAAAACCATTAGAACACTGGCATATTCAAGAAGCAGGACCAGTGGCTGATACGTTTCAATCTTTAACTAAAGTGATTCGGTGCGAGCCAAAAGGTTTTTTCAAAACCTTTTCAATCGACCAAAAAGAAAAAGATTTCGATGATCAAAAGAAGGAAAACTTCTTACGAGTGTGGCAAGCTGAAGAACATCGTACAATTCTTTCAATGAAGAAATATTTTGATGAACCAGTTTTTTCAGAATTAGCGCTGATCAAAGAATTCATTTCAAATTTGCCACAACGTTGCAATCTTCATCTTGCCAATAGCATGGCTGTGCGATATGCCAATTATATTGGGCTTGAAGCTGGCAATAAAGGAATCCATGTTTATGCTAATCGAGGCACAAGTGGAATTGATGGTTGCACAAGTACTGCGGTCGGTCATGCCCTTTGCAACGAGGTGCCGAATTTTCTGATCACCGGCGACATGGCTTTCTTCTATGACAGAAATGCTTTTTGGCATAATTATCCTTTACCTAATTTACATGTATTAGTATTGAATAATCATGGCGGAATAATTTTCAACATGATCGATGGCCCAGGCAATGTTCCTGAACGGGATGAATTTTTCGTTACAAAACAGAAATTGACCGCTAAACATTTAGCCACTGAGTATGGCTTCGATTATTCTCATATTGATTCAATAAAAAAATTGAAAGGAGGCCTGAAAGACTTCCTAATCTTTAATGACAAAACCAAAATTCTGGAGATTGAAAGCGACCAGGAAGAAAACAAAGAAGCGTTTGAAAAATTTAAACAACAAATAAAGTCAGGGTATGGAACTTAAGCATGATTGGAAACCAGTAAAGCAATATCAGGAAATTTTATTTCACAAGTACAAAGGCATTGCGCGTATTAGCATCAACCGCCCTAAGGTACATAATGCATTCACCCCTCTTACTGTGAATGAGATGATTGATGCAGTGATGATTTGTCGTGAAGATTCTGAAGTTGGGGTAATTATCCTAACGGGAGAAGGAGGTAAAGCATTTTGTAGTGGTGGAGATCAAAGTGTGCGCGGGCATGGTGGCTATGTTGGGAGCGACACAGTACCACGCTTGAATGTATTGGATCTTCAAAAATTAATTCGTTCGATCCCTAAGCCTGTGATTGCTGCTGTGGCAGGTTGGGCAATTGGTGGTGGCCACGTGTTGCACGTAGTTTGTGACTTAACAATAGCTGCAGAGAATGCACGCTTTGGACAAACAGGTCCAATGGTAGGAAGTTTTGATGGAGGCTTTGGCTCATCCTATCTCGCAAGAATTGTAGGGCAAAAGAAAGCGAGAGAAATTTGGTACTTGTGCGATCAGTATGATGCGAAAGAAGCGCTCGATATGGGGCTTGTCAACAAAGTGGTGCCACTTGATAAATTAGAAGACACATATGTTGAGTGGGCCAATAAAATTCTGAAGAAAAGTCCACTTGCAATTCGAATGTTGAAATGTGCATTTAATGCTGAGTTGGATGGCCAGGCAGGAATTCAAGAACTTGCCGGAAACGCTACTCTACTCTATTACTTAAGCGATGAGGCAAAAG
>DASYTA010000643.1:0-6110 GCA_036002745.1 Cyclobacteriaceae bacterium
GCTCATACGCTTTGGCATTTCTATTAGCGGCATGATTTGATCTGCCGCACCAATCCTGATGGCTTCTTTGGGCATTCCGAAAACTACGCACGAGCTTTCATCTTGAGCAATAGTTCTTGCTCCCGCTTCTTTCATATTCAATAGTCCTTCCGCTCCATCACGGCCCATACCTGTCATGATAATTCCGACAGCATTTTGACCAGCATGATGAGCGACGGAATTAAAGAGTACTTCTACTGAAGGCTTGTGTCTGTTTACCAATTCTCCATCTCGTATTTTAATAAAATATTTTGCACCACTCCGATACAATTCCATGTGCCTTCCACCTGGCGCGATGTAAGCATGACCGCGCATCACGCGCTCACCATCCGAAGCCTCTTTTACAGTTACTTCGCAGATCATATTCAAACTGTCGGCAAATGATCTTGTGAAACCCGCAGGCATGTGTTGTGTAATCAATATGCCAGGAGAATTTGCAGGAACATTTCGAAGAAAATAACGCAATGCCTCCGTACCACCTGTTGATGCTCCAATCGCAATTACTTTATCGGTGGTTTTATAAATTGAGTTGGTAGAATCTGGCTTTGTAACTGGAGCGTATTCAAGTTTCGTTTTTCCTATACCCGTTCGTTTCACCGGCACCATATAAGCAGCTTTGATAGCATCAGTAATCCGTATTCTGGATTCTTCGAGATGCTCCTTCGTATTTCTAATTTCAGACTTGGCAACAATTTCAACAGCCCCAGAGTCTAATGCACGTAATGCTAAATTACTTCCATTCTGTGTTAGACTTGAAATAATTACTACCGGTATTGGAAATTGCGACATCAGCGTTTTTAAAAATGTCAGTCCATCCATACGAGGCATTTCAACATCCAACGTAATCACATCAGGAATGAATGATTTTATTTTCTGCGCTGCGAAAAAAGGATCAGCTGCAGTGCCAACCACTTCCAATTGGTCATCGGAATTAATGATATCCGTGAGCGTCTGCCGTACCAAGGCAGAGTCATCAATAACCAAAACCTTTATTGATCTCTTCATTAATTTCTATTTTATTAATTAATAGACGCATCCTCACTTTACCAGTGTCTGTATTGAATACAATCTTCCGTCCATAACTTCCGCCAACGTGATGGGCAGTGAGCTTAATGCCTAAGTCACGAAGCAATTCCATGGCAATGCTTATGTTTCTTTCACCAACCTTATAGGTATCGCTTTGTATATACAAGGAATTACAACCTCCAAATACTTTTGCTTCGATATTTTCTCTTCTAACATTTCTATTGAGCATCGCGCTGATCAGTAACGGAACTGAAGTCAAACCGCGATTGGTATTGCCTGCCTCATCTTTTTCTGTTCCTGGAAGCAGGTAATGATTCATCGCTCCTGTTTTGGTTACTCTATCCCAAAGGCAAACCGAAACACAAGAACCCAGAACGGTGGAGATCAGCGAAGGAACTGTTGTGATTACCATCTGACCAGGGAAAACAATAAGTTTTTTAAGATTGATCATCCTTCGAATCGATATACCGTTGGCCGGATCTGTTTCAGAGGAAGGTTCATGCCAATGATCGATTCACTGTGCCCGAGAAACAATAGTCCACCCGGCTTAAGATGGCTGCAAAATTTCAAGATCACTCGCTCTTGAGTTGCTTTATCAAAATAGATCAGAACATTACGACAAAAGATTACGTCAAAATCAGATTTCATCAATCCGTAGTTACTATCCATAAAGTTGATACGCTTGAATTGCAACTTATTTCTGAACTGAGGTTTTACGCGAACCAGCTTCGGGTTTGCTTTGCTGCGCAAGAAGTAATTGCGTTTAAGATCGATAGGAACAGGATCAATTTTTTCGATTTCGTAAACCGCCTGATGAGCGGTTTGAATAACACGTATAGAAACATCACTTGCCAGTAGACTGTAAGTTGTATCCGGATTTTTCTTTTTATACTCTTCCATGGCCATGATGATCGTATAGGGCTCTTCACCCGTTGAGCATCCGGCCGACCAAATTTTTAAGTTACTTCGCCCTAACTCATTTTTATATTCTGGCAAAAACGCTGAAGTTAAAAATTGGAAATGTGCTGCTTCACGAAAAAAATCTGTCTTATTGGTGGTGATCAAATCGATTACATTAAACAGTTCTTCTTTTTTCCCCTCCTCACTAAAGATGAAGTCCAAAAACTCTTTATAAGAAGAAAGACCAAGTGATTTTACTTTTTTGTTGAGTCTACTCTCCAACATGGATTTTTTCGACTCTGGAAGCTTGATACCATACTCGCGTGTTACATAAACACTTAAACGCGCGAAGCTTGCATCGTCCATACTCAAAATACCGTTTACGACAGAATTGTCCATGAAAGAATTCTATTTAATCCCTCCGTTTTCTATATGAAAAACGGAGGGATTTTAATGTTAATCGAATTATTTGATCAGTTTAGAAATCAGTGAATTCACTATCTGAAGGACCGTCCGACAACTTCAGATCAAAACCGTTGGCATGACCATTTCCGTTTTCGTGAACTTCAGCAAGCTGAACTTTAGATGTTGAGACGCGCTTAGTGTTTGCAACAGGCTTATTGATTTTCTTAGCCACTCTTGAGCGATTATCTAATTTGAAGTAACTAACAGCAGCTTTCAATTCTTCAGCCTGGCTGCTCAGCTCTTCCGCATTGGATGACATTTGTTCTGCTGCCGATGCATTGCCTTGCGTCACTTGCGACAACTGTTGTATCGCACCGTTTACTTGATCAGCACCCGTGTTTTGTTCAATGCTTGCGGCTGCAATTTCTTGTACCAACTCCGCAGTCTTATTGATATCAGGAAGTGTATTCACTAATAGCTCTTTAGATTCTTCAGCAGACTTCACTGTTTTACTAGAAATCTCAGTGATTTCAGCAGCAGCCTTCTGACTTCTCTCAGCAAGTTTGCGAACTTCAGCAGCAACTACTGCAAATCCCTTTCCATGCTCACCTGCACGCGCTGCTTCAACAGCCGCATTGAGTGCAAGCAAATCTGTCTTCGATGCAATCTCTTCAATGATCGCGATACGTTCAACAATTGTGGTAATTGCATCAACTGTTACTGAAACCGCATTGCTGCTTACTTGAATATCTTTAGCTGCTTTGTTAGCAATCTTTTCTGTTTCGCGTGAATTGTCCGTATTCTGCTGGATGTTTGCAACCATTTGTTCCATCGAAGATGAAACTTCTTCGGATGCACTTGCTTGCTCTTGTGCGCCTTGCGACATCTGTTGTGAAGCAGATGCAACTTGTTGCGAAGCCGAAGTTACATTTTCAGCACCATTGTAAATTGTGCGGGCAATCTCGCGCAAGTTATTCACCATTTCTTCCAATGCCTCGTCAAGATCACCACCTTTGTTCTTCATTGTATTGAAGTCCATAGTCAAGTCACCCTTCGATACCAACTTAGCAACATCAACACTACTACGCAATTTTTCAATCATGAATTGCAGTTCGCGCAACATCGCACCTATTTCGTCTGTCTTATCGGTATTTACATCGGCTGAGAAATTACCAGCTGCTATCTTGTTGATGGCTGTCGTTGCTATCTTCAAAGAAGACATTACATCTTTCAATAACCAAACCGCAACCATGCTTCCGATAATAATCGCTACCAAGATCACAATAATCATGGTGCGTACTACACTACTATACATTTCATCCATATCCACCTGATCTTTCTCTAGCTGTGCGATAATAATATCATACAGCCTTCCGATCACAACATCAGCTTGGTCATCGATTTTTTCGCCTTGTGAAACAGAAATTTCTTCCGCCTTAGAGCCCGAATTCGCTTTTGCAAAATTTCGTACTTGAAGGTGAAGTGTGTAATAGTTGCTATACTGATTTTGAAAGTTATCAAACAAGATCTTCGATTCACCTGTCAATTTTCTATCTACTTCAACGGATGTTTGTTCCACTATTTGTTCAGCTTCAGCAACCTGGCCTAAATGTTTTTTCAAATCATCGTCCGTTTTAGCGATGATAAAGTCACGCTCGATTGAATTGATTTGAGCCACGGCTTGTTTCAAAGTAACCAATGGAGTGACTAAGTCTTTCGAACTTACAAGACGAATAACTTCATTCAAGGTGGCCATCGCCTTTTCATAAGCTGCCTTTGCTTCATTGTCAGAAATCTCTTCTGCTTTTATCTCTGTATTCTGTGTGGCAATGCGTTGGATGTTTTGATGTACATTAAAATAGTCATCCATTATGCTCTTCAATGATTTTACCAACGTCAACGTCTCTCCTTCGCTTAAGGCTTCAAGTTTAACCATGTTTTCATTAATCGCCTTGATCTCCTTATCAATCGTGCGACCAATCTCTACCATCTTCTCATCATCTACTGTTGCGATCATATTCTTTTGATCACGTGAAATGGCAGTAATATCGTGCTTGATCTGACCGATCAATAAAACTTTGGGGGCTGTTATATCGGTGATCTCATTAATCCGTGAATTCATTTCGCGGAAACGCAAGTAAGCGATGCCAAAGATCACGACCATCAGTAAGATTAATACTGAGAAAGCCATAATTAGCTTTTTTCTAATTGTTAAGTTGGTGAACATAATTGTTGAGTTTATTTTTTTAGTTTAAAGACGAATTCAATTGTACTACTTCATTTACAGAGAAAACTTTTGTGATATCCATGATCATCGTGATGTCGCCGTGATCGTTGACAATGCCGGTAATAGGTGCAGCGGTTTTTAAATTTTCAAAGTCAGGGGCATCCTGGATTTCGTTATCGGCTATTTCTACCACCTCTTGTGCAATGTCAACCATAGCACCGATCTGAAGATTCTTTTCTTCTCCAGATTGGATATCCAGAACCATGATGCGACTTCTTTGTGTGCGTACAATCGCAGGCAACCCTAGTTTCAATCTTGTATCAAGCAAGGGCAGCACACGGCCGCGCAGGTTGATGATACCAAGCATATAGTCAGGGGCGTTCGGAACTTTTGTCACTTGACCCGGTTCTACAACCTCTTGAACGAGATCAACAGGTATAGCAAACCTTTCTTCGCCAAGGGCGAATGTCAAGTAAGCATTCGATTCATTTTTCATATCAGTGGTTAGTTTTTTTAATTATCGGATAATAAGAATAAGCGTGATGGATCAAGTACGAGCGCAAGGCTGCCATCACCAAGGATGGAGCTGCCGGCAATGAAGTCTTGATTCTGGTAAGCATCGCCAAGCGGTTTCATCACCGTTTGCATTTTGCCTTCTATGCGATCCACGGCGATACCTTTTTTAATACCATTCACTGTTACTGAAATGATATCGGTTGTTTTTGGCGCAATCGTATCATTGTGAAATTTCTGACGAAGTGAAAAAACAGAAAGTGTCTCTTCGTTTACGATAACCGTTTTGTTGACACGATTCTCACGATCAAGGTTTTGGTAGGGAATGCGATCGATCCGGTCTACCATGTTTAATGGCACCACGTAACGGGTTTCATCCACCTTTACCAATAAACCTTCAATAATAGAGCGCGACAATGGCAACTTGATGTGAATGGCCGTTCCCTTTCCATGAGTACTCTTTATTGAAACATAGCCACGCAGGTCCTTTATCTTTTGCTGAACTACATCCATTCCTACTCCCCTGCCAGAAACGTCGGACACTGCTGATGCCGTTGATAAACCAGGATGAAAAATAAGGTTCAATATTTCTTCATCGGTGAGTTGCGCATCAGGTTCAACCAAACCTTTCTCGATTGCTTTTTTCAAAACATTCTCTTTGTGAATACCTTTTCCATCATCGCTGATGATGATGTTCACATAAGAGCTTGTATTGAATGCCGTCAACTTAACAGTGCCGTGTTCAGATTTACCAACGGCTTTGCGATCTTCAGGTTTTTCAATGCCGTGATCAACACAATTCCGTATGATGTGAATCATCGGCTCAGCCATTAACTCGATTACGTCCTTATCCATTTCTGTTTCGGCGCCTTCAGAAATGAAATTCACTTTCTTATTTAAAGTTTTTGAAAGATCGCGCACCAAGCGCTTGAATTTTGTAACCAGCGTTTCAATGGGTACGAGACCAATCTCCAGCGAAGTATCGCGAAGACGGTTGGTA
>DASYTA010000644.1:0-9214 GCA_036002745.1 Cyclobacteriaceae bacterium
GTAGAACATGCCAACTACAAAGAGCGGAAGTTCTATGGTTATGCACCCGCTGAGTTTAAAAAGATTTTGGCGGACCTCGGAATGAAAATGCCAAGCGGCCATTCCGTACTTGGCAAACAACATTGGGATGAATCCAAAAAAGATTTTACGGATGTATGGAAGTATACCGTGGAAGATGCAGCAACCGCTGGGCAGCAATATGTAGTAAGCCCGTGGCTGGATGAAAGCATTTATCAGACCGAAGACAGTCTCAAAGCTTTCATGGACGTGTTTAATAAAAGCGGAGAGCTTTGCAAGAAATCAGGGATGAAATTCGGTTATCACAATCACCACTTTGAATTCGCGAAGAAAGTGAATGACAAAGTTCTCTATGATCTCATTCTGGATAATACGGATAAGAAATTAGTAGTACAGCAATTGGACACCGGCAATCTTTTCAATGCTGGTGTAAAAGCAATTGATATCGTTAAAAAATATCCTGGTCGTTTTGAGTTAATGCACGTAAAAGATGAAGTGGAAGCTGCTGCCGGTGCGCACGAAAAATATGAGAGTGCAGTTTTAGGTAAAGGCATTGCTCAAGTGAAAGAGGTAATTGATTTAGGCCAATCGGCAGGAACAAAACACTTCATCGTTGAGCAAGAGGCTTATCAAGGAATGAAGCCTATTGATTGCGCGAAAGAAGATTTCGAAGCCATGAAAAAGTGGGGATACTAAATTCATTTATTCAAAGCCTAAAGTCAAATGCGATTAAAGGGCACAAAGTTTCACTACGGTACTGCTTTATCTCTGGCGGAGGGCTAATAACTTTATTCCTACTCACCACTTTTTTCAGTAAGAACCCGATTAACAATTTTTGGAAAAACTTTTTTGAAATTGTATGGATAGCCTTCATTTATACTCATGCTTTAAAGAATTTCAAAGAGGAGAGTGAAGTTGTTACATATAAGCAAGGATGTGCGATAGGATTAATCCTTGTAGTGTACTCCGTTTTGATCTTATTCATTTTTGCATTCGTCTATATTAAGTTTGTTGATACTACATTGCTCAATACCGTTTGGGAAAAATTCATCTCCATAAAAGAAGCGAGGGGAAAAAGTAAAGAGGAAATAGCGCTAAGTCTGAATTTTGCAAAGAAAATATTCTGGCCTTTCTATTTTTTCAAAGAGTCACTTTTTTTGATTCCTCTGGCCTTTATTGTACCGTATTTTGTTTACCGCAAAAAGGAAGAAGGTTCTTCTGTCTAATGCGGTTAAAATATTATATATTGAGAGTCATAAATTAAAACTTTACACATGAAAAATAATCCCGTTAAGAGAGTAGTTGGCTTTTGCGCGATTCTGTGTGTTTTCACATTTTCAAGTGCGTTCGGTCCAATACCTAACGATCCGGTAACAATATTGCCGATACCGGAACGTCCAGTTATCACAAGACCTGATCCATCCAATGTATTTCCAGTTGGCGTTGATTGGAACGACGAATTGGCTGATTTCCTAGAGTCCATCGAATAGGTGATGGATTTACGAGCTGATAATTTTATATTTACAAACCGTCTTCAATGACGGTTTTTTTATTTGTCACAATATTCTAGAACAGTAAGACTTATATTTTTTGAAATCAAATAACAATCAAGGCCAGCTCGTTCGATCTCTTGGCTTGCTTTCTGTCTTTTTTCTGGTGATCAGCTCGGTGATCGGTTCGGGCGTTTACAAAAAAGTAGCACCGATGGCCGAGGTAACGCAATCTCCCGGCTTGGTTCTTCTTGCCTGGACGTTGGCCGGAGTACTCACCTTGTTTGGAACATTAAGCAATGCAGAAGTTGCGAGCATGCTTGCCGATTCGGGTGGTGAATTTGTTTACTACAGAAAAATCTACAACCGTTTCTTTGCTTTTCTTTATGGCTGGTCGAATTTCACCGCAATTCGTTCAGCATCCATTGCTTCCATAGCCTATGTTTTCTCTCAGTCATTTAACTCGTTGTTTTCTCTTCCAACACTTTCTGAAGATTGGTCTTCCATAACGGTATTCGGCTTCCTTACTCCGTTTGATAATTTCGGTGTGAAGATGCTCACCATCACACTGATCATTGCATTATCATATATCAATTACATCGGCCTGAAGCTAGGCGAGAATTTCAGCAGGCTGATTTTGTATATCGTGCTCAGCAGTTTATTGATGATTATTGTGCTGGGATTAACCGTAGGGAATGGGGATTGGAATAATATTCAGACTAACGCATCCGGCTATGTTCCTCATCACTGGACAGATTCGATTTTTATCAAAAGCATGTTTGCAGCGATGCTTTCTGCATTTTGGGGTTATGAAGGTTGGAGTACAATTGGTTACCTGGGAGGAGAAATAAAAAATGCCCAACGAAATTTACCATTGGCATTAGTATTGGGCGTAGCTGCCGTAATGGCTATTTACCTTGGTGTTAACTTCACCTACCTCTATGTGATGCCCGTCAGCTTGTTGGTTGATAATCAACATTCGCAAAATACAATTGCAGCGGTTGTGGTGATGAAACAGATTTTAGGAACAGGCGGTGGATTGGTTATTTCTGTTTTGATTTTAATCACCACCTTGGGTTGTACAAACACAACTATTCTGGCCGCACCGAGATTATATTATGCTATGGCCAAAGAAGGCCTATTCTTTAAAAGTGCCGGTGATTTGAACCCAATTCACAATACCCCTTCAAAAGCTTTTATCTATCAAGGTGTAGTTGTGAGTTTGTTGATCGTCAGCGGAAGCTTCGATCAACTTACGGACATGCTCATTTTTGCCTCATTCATATTTTATGGAGCCACAACATTGGGTGTTTTTATTCTACGTAAAAAAATGCCCGATGCTCCGCGACCTTACAAAACGTGGGGCTACCCCATTGTTCCGGCCATTTTTATTTTATTCTGCATCGCACTCTTAGTTATCACCTTTGCAGCCAAACCGCGCGAGGCCTTGATGGGTTTGGGGCTGATGCTTTTAGGAGTGCCCTTTTATTTTTATTGGAACAGAAAGAATAGTTAATCGTTGTTAGTTGATAGTTATTCGAAAGGTTTTAATCATCTTTAAAATAATTATCACTCAACACTCATGTCTGCCGAATTAAAACGCACTCTCTCTCCGCTCATGGTCTGGGGATTAGGTGTGGGTTATGTGATCTCAGGAAATTATTTCGGCTGGAATCTCGGGCTTGAGAAAGGTGGCACTCTTGGAATGGCTATCGCGCTGTTCTTCATTATTATCCTCTATATCACATTTACTTTTAGTTATACAGAATTAGCTTGTGCTATTCCAAAATCCGGAGGCGCTTTTGATTATGCGAAACGAGCTCTTGGCAATGATGTTGGTTTCATTGCAGGAATGGCACAAAATATTGAATTCATTTTTGCGCCACCTGCAATCGCCTTTGCGATCGGTGCGTACTTCAATATTTTTTTTCAAAACGTACCTGTAGTGGCTATAGCAATCATCGCTTACATCGTTTTCTTTTTATTGAATGTTGTCGGAGTAAAAATCGCAGCTGCATTTGAATTGGGAGTAACCACTTTGGCGGTAGCTGCGGTCATTCTATTTTGTGGAATCACTTTTCAGCATTTTGAATTTGATCACCTTAAATTAAATGCATTTCCTTTTGGCTGGTCGGGTGTATTCGCAGCGGTGCCTTTTGCCATCTGGTTTTTCCTTGGCATCGAAGGCGTTGCCAATCTTGCCGAAGAAGCGATCAATCCTAAGCGCACCATCATGCTTGGATTTGGTTCTGCCATAATCACACTCGTAATTTTATGTTTACTCACCTTCACCGGATCAATTGGCATTGCAGGGTGGGAAGCAATAGTGTTTAAAGCTGATGGTTCAACTTCTGATTCACCATTGCCGTTGGCCATGGCACACATTGTTGGAAGCAATAACTGGCAATACAATATTTTAATAACCTTTGGATTGTTTGGACTAGTCGCATCTTTTCACGGGTTGATGCTTGCCGCTGGCCGTTCAACAATGGAATTCGGTCGCGTGAATTATGCTCCTGCTTTTCTCGGAAGAATTCATCCGCGATTTCAAACTCCAACCAACGCGCTCTTTATAAATATGCTGATTGGTATTCTCGCATTGCTTACCGGTAAAACTGGAGAGATCATTACAATTTCAGTTTTTGGTGCGTTGACATTGTACATCATCTCCATGATCTCTGTTTTAAAGCTTCGTCAAAAAGAACCAGAACTTCATCGGCCATTTAGAGTTCCTCTTTATCCCGTCTTCCCAATCGTAGCATTAGTCATTGCTTCTTTTTCATTTATAGCAATGGCTCTTTACAATGAGCTGCTTGCATTGATATATTTCCTGATCTTGGGATTGAGTTTTGTGGTTTTCAAAATCGTGAAGAAATAATTGAGCTCTAACTCTAGTCCGTTTCGAAGTTTCATCTCGTGCATTTTAACTTCGTAAATCGTACCTTGTAATTCGTACTTTCCATAAATCTTAATGTATGACTACCCGCGCTATCCTCGACTACGTTAAATCACATCCATCAGGAAAAGTAAAAATCGCTTACTCGGACATTGATGGAATCCTTCGCGGAAAATATATTTCAACAGAAAAATTTCTTTCGATTGTTGACAACGGTAGTTCCTTTTGCGATGTCATATTCGGTTGGGATAGCAACGATGTTGCTTATGACAATGCTTCGTTCACCGGCTGGCATTCTGGTTATCCAGATGCACCCGCACGATTAGATCTAAATACCTTCAGAAAAATTCCGTGGGAAAATGATTTGCCTTTTTTTCTTGGAGAAATGATCGATGAAAAAGGAAAAGCATCACACGTTTGTCCGCGTCAATTACTTAAAAAAGTTTTAAACGAAGCTACTAAGGAAGGATTTGTTCCAATATTCTCACAAGAATTTGAATGGTTCAACTATGCCGAAACTCCTCAAAGTGCACGTGCAAAAAATTTCAAAGACCTTACACCACTTACACCTGGAATGTTTGGTTACTCAATTTTGCGTACAACTTTACAAAATCCCTTCTTC
Organism: Cyclobacteriaceae bacterium; assembly: GCA_036002745.1. Taxonomy (GTDB): domain Bacteria; phylum Bacteroidota; class Bacteroidia; order Cytophagales; family Cyclobacteriaceae; genus ELB16-189. The sequence continues at coordinate 5,027 of DASYTA010000644.1, forward strand.
CATGATCTTTTCGACTTATTAAACAAATTCGATGTTCGCATAGAAGGACTTCATACAGAAACCGGACCGGGAGTATTGGAGGCTGCGATCAAATACTCTGGAATTCTAGAAGCAGCTGATCAAGCTTTACTTTTCAAAACGGCTGTAAAAGAAATTGCCTATCAACACGGCATTATGGCAACGTTTATGGCAAAGGTGAGTGAAACACTTCCCGGTTGTGGTGGTCATGTTCATCAAAGTTTGTGGGACAAACCATCAAAGAAAAATCTTTTTCACGACGATAAAGACAAAAACAAAATGAGCGCTCTTATGAAGTGTTATGTTGCTGGCCAGTTATATTGCTTACCACAACTTTTACCGATGTATGCGCCAACAGTAAATAGTTATAAGCGTTTGGTAGAAGGAGCATGGGCACCTACAACTCTCACTTGGGGAATTGATAATCGCACAACAGCATTACGTGTGCTGAGTGGAGGAAGCAAATCGTGCCGATTGGAAACTCGAGTGGTTGGTTCGGATGTAAATCCTTATCTCGCGATGGCAGCTTCGCTTGCTTCAGGCTTGTACGGCATCAAGAAGAAATTGAAACTCCAGTCCGAAACAAAAGGCAATGGCTACCGCGATTATTCTCATGGAACGTTACCGTCCACGTTGCATGAAGCAACGGAAGCGATGAAAAAATCCTCCATAGTAAAAGAAATTTTAGGAGAAAGCTTTACTGAACACTTTGTTCAAACTCGTGAGTGGGAATGGCGTCAGCATTTGAAATCTGTTACTGACTGGGAGATGAAAAGGTATTTTGAGATTATTTGAATATCGAGGTTATGGATCTTAATTTCATTAATACATCTTTAATCTTAGCGTCAGGAGCGCTATTAGGCAGGATTGCAGACGTTATAAAAGGTGTAAACAATCTTTTAGATCTTTATAAAAAATCCCCAACTAATGGTGTTTATCAAATCGATTCTTCGAATCTTGCCAGAGACACAAATAAGAGGTTCGGGTTTTCATTTGTTCTTCCTAAAACGTGGGATCGAATGGATCCAGTAAATGGTGACGGTAATAGAGTAATTCATCCAAAGAATCCAGATGTAATGGTTTCTTTTAGTGGTCATTATGATGCTCTCAATTTTCGTGGCGTATCAGAAACAGTTGCAGAGAATCTAGTATGGAGAAAAAAGGAAAATGGATTCAAACTACTTCTGTCTCGACAATGCGGTACATATTATGATACTTTGGATGGGGGCAATGTCAAAACTGGACAGTTAAACGCTTGGCGCATAAAGTATTCTTTTAGAAAAGAGCGAAAGATTCTCGTGGTAATTCAATTTCACTGTTATTACAACGGGATTTGCTTTCAAATAAACTGTCAAGCACCTAAGAAAGAATTCGATTTTTACGAAGATTTTTTTCTTTATCTGATCTCTGAATTTAGGGTCTTGAGTAAAAACTCACTATTCAATACCTAAATCAAAAAACCTCTAGATGCTCAAATGTCCCACAGGCAAAAGAGTTTACGTGACTGAAGCCATGGCAGAAGATGCATTGATCGATGCGCATAGTCGGCATCAATATTCAGGTACTGGACCGATATCTTTTTATCAATGCGAAGACTGCGGCTACTATCATTTTACTTCCAAAGGAGAAATGAACAAAAAGTTGGCAGAGCAAATCGCAAGTGGCAAGATCAAACGACAGCAAGAGGCCAATCAATGGATGAATAAATTGAAAAAGTAAACGTCACACCAATGATCAATCGATACGCCGGGGAGATTCATATCAACCCGATCCGAGTTTTACGAAATGACGACTTCAACAACGATGGTCAAATCAAAGACATTAATGCTACGTTGAAAGAAGCCATTGAGCTCAATCAGGAAATTGCAGAGCGTTTACAAAAACTCCAGGCTTGGTTGAACAAGAAAAATTTTCCTTCCTCATTACAATTTCAGTTTGCCGAAGGAGGCTACATCAGCCTGAAAGGATTGCCTGATCGCCAATTGCAAGAACTCGCCGCACAAGGAATGATTGAATTATTTGATTTTGCTACGGATAAAGATTGGGTGAAAAAATATGGTGCTCAATTCGGTTTGATTTGGGAAAACGGTCGTTCGGTAGAGATTTAAGCCTATTCGGTAATAACTAATCTTGATTTCAATCCTTCAAGTCCACAGCTTTTTGTACCTTTGGGCTATGTTACAGCAGCTGCTATTAGCGTTTACAGCAATCGGTGCTTTGGCCTATCTCGGAAGGATAGTTTACAAATCCTTCAAGGCAGAAAATTCCTGTGCTTCAGGCTGTGGTAAGTGCGCTGAGAGTGCACAAAAGATTAAAGCCTGATTTTTTTACCAAGAATTTCTTCTCTCCCTCATGATCAATGTTGATGAAGCTTATGAAGTTGTAAAGGGCGTAGCCTTCAAAACTCCGTTGCAGTTACACAAAAAGCTTTCAGAAAAATTTCAAGCTGAGATTTACCTGAAGCGCGAAGATTTGCAAGTGGTTCGCTCATACAAAATTCGCGGAGCATATAATTTAATCCAAAGTTTAAATAAGGAACAACGAAGTCGTGGTGTGGTGTGTGCGAGTGCAGGCAACCACGCGCAAGGCGTGGCGTTTTCTTGCCGCTTCCTAAATATTCCAGGAACGATTTACATGCCTGCTATCACGCCCAAACAAAAAATCAACCAGGTAAAAATGTTTGGTAATGGATTGGTAGAAATTATTTTGATTGGTGACACATTCGACGAATGTCAGGCTCATGCTCTTGAATTTTGTAAAGAAACCAACCGCATTTTCATTCCTCCTTTTGATCATATTAAGGTAATTGAAGGGCAAGCTACCGTTGGAAAAGAAGTCTTGGATGAGCTAAAAGATATAGATTTTCTTTTCACACCGGTAGGTGGAGGTGGTCTCACCGCAGGCCTTGGCACTTATTTTAAAACCCAGTCTCCAAAAACAAAAATCATTGGTGTGGAACCTGAAGGTGCTCCTTCCATGAAAGAAGCGTTGAAAGCTGGCAAGCCAGTTACTCTAGATAAGATACAACGTTTTGTAGATGGCGCGGCTGTAAAGAAAATCGGTGACCTTACGTTTGAAATGTGTAAGGCTGTGTTGAGTGATATGTTGCTGGTTCCTGAAGGAAAAATATGCACTACGATTTTACAGCTTTACAACGAAGACGCCATCGTTGTCGAACCGGCAGGTGCGCTTACAATTTCAGCACTGGATCAATATGCGGATAAAATAAAAGGTAAAAAAGTAGTTTGTATTGTGAGCGGTGGCAACAACGATATCGACCGGATGCAAGAAATAAAAGAGCGCTCACTATTATACGAAGGCCTCAAACATTATTTTATTGTTCGCTTCGCTCAGCGACCAGGAGCTTTGAGGGATTTCCTCACAACCATTCTTGGACCTACCGATGATATTGTTCGATTCGAGTTTATTCAAAAAAACAATAAAGAAACGGGTCCGGCCTTGATCGGTATTGAATTAAAATCGAAAGAGGATTATTTTTCTCTCATTGCAAGGATGAACGAGTTTAAGCTCAACTATACGGAGATCAATCAGAATGAAAATCTGTTTGAGTATTTAGTGTAACATTTTATTGAAAAACCCGAATGTAGTCCACTACCATTCGTTGAGGAAATTGTGTGCTTGAATCCGGCGAACCAGGCCAATCTCCTCCCACGGCTACGTTGAAAATAAAAAAGAAGTTTGCGTTAAAAGGGAAACTTCCTGAGGTTGTATCCATTATAAAATAAGATACATCATCAATCAAGAGTTCAACAGAATTTTGCGACCACTTCATGGTGAATACGTGAAATGTATCAGCAAAATTACCAGAACTTAACACTTTGTTTGTACCGTACGACTGGTGCTCCGTCGGATTTGCGCCCCAATGCAAAGTACCGTAGACTTTATTAGGCTCATGACCTAACAGCTCCATCATATCAATTTCACCACACGCAGGCCATCCTACGGCATCAATATTTTCACCCAACATCCAAAGTGCAGGCCAAATGCCTTTTCCTTTTGGCAGCTTCGCACGAATGTCAACTCGTCCGTACTTAAAACTCTTCTTTCCTTTAGTGATCATTCGCGTTGAAGAATAATTGAAACCATTGATCACTTCCGACTTGGCTTCAATCACCAAATTACCATTTGACACATAAGCGTTATTTGTAT
>DASYTA010000645.1:0-4972 GCA_036002745.1 Cyclobacteriaceae bacterium
ACAACCAACTGGTTTACGATTCTGCATTAATTCGCTATCTATCAAACTGGTGAAGTAATAATTATTTGTTAATTGGCAGGTTCATTGTAACCTTAGCCGTGCCCTTCTAGTATACCATAGAACCCAAACCCTACTGTTATGCTAAAAAATTACCTTACCACGGCATTCAGAAATTTTCTTCGCCACAAGTCATTTACATTGCTTAACGTCATTGGCCTTTCATTAGGTATGGCAGCCAGTTTGTTGATTTTACAATATGTAAAATACGAGCGTAGCTTTGACACTTTTCATAGTAAGGCAAGCGACATATATCGCATTCAGTACAATGGGTGGCAAAATGGAAAACTAAGATTTGAATGCGCAGCTGCAGTCCCAGCAGTTGGACCAGCCTTGAAAAATAATTTCCCAGAAGTAAAACAATTTACGCGTCTTTACCCAGTGAGTGGTGTGGTGAGTTATGAAACTCCAAATCACGAATTGGTTTCTTTTCTTGAAGAGAAAATGCAAATCACAGATCCGGCCGTTTTCGAAGTCTTTGATTTTAAATTGCTCAAAGGGAATTCGCAAACCTCCTTGCAAGGGCCCAACAAATCTGTCATCTCACAACGTGCCGTAAAAAAATATTTTGGCGATGAAGATCCAATTGGAAAGACAATTTCTTGGAATGGAAATCAGAAATTTGAAGTAACTGGAGTCTTTGAAAACATTCCTCAGAATTCTCATATCAAATTTGATATTTTATTTTCTTACCAAACATTAAATAACCAAACCAAAAATAATTCTGAAACTGCATGGGGCTGGTATGATTTTAACACGTATGTGCTTTTGCAACCTGGCACTGATGTAAAAACATTCCAAGCAAAGTGGGACGCTTACCTTTTGAAAACAAGGGGAGAGGACTGGACGAAGACAAGTAGAAAGCAAGAATTTATTTTGCAGCCGCTATTAGGAATTCACCTGTACTCCAATCTTCTGCAAGAATCACAACCTGAGGAAAGGGGAGATGGTGATTCCGTTTATGCATTGACCATCATAGCTCTATTCATTCTCATTATTGCTTGGGTAAATTATATCAATCTCGCAACCGCGAAATCTTTTGATCGCGCCAATGAAGTTGGTGTGAGAAAAGTGATGGGCGCTGAGAAAGGACAATTGATCAAACAATTTTTATCAGAATCCTTTTTGGTAAATTTTTCGGCCGCACTTCTTTCACTTATTGTTGTACGATTAGCTTGGCCCTCATTCTCTTCTCTATCGGGTCGCACGATTCCAATCGATTATATTATGCAAAAGGATTTTTGGATTTTAATCGGAATTCTATTCTTGATCGGTTCATTTTTGTCAGGGTTTTATCCAGCCATGGTATTGTCTTCATTTAAACCCGTGTCCGTTCTTAAAGGAAAAGTAATGCGCACTTCACAAGGAAGCGTTTTGCGAAAATCTTTAGTGGTATTTCAATTTGTAGCATCAGTCGTGTTGATAACCGGTTCCATCATCGTTTATCAGCAACTTAACTTCATGAAAAACCAAAGCCTTGGTGTAGACATAAATCAAACTATTGTGTTGAAAGGACCTGGTGTAACGGATTCACTTTACATTCAGAAGATTGAAAATTTCAGGGCAGACGCCCTGCGGATTCCTGGTGTTAAAAATATGACCGCTTCAACTAATGTTCCTGGCGACGAAATTTTTTGGGCTAGCGGAATAAAAAGATTAGTCGGTGGACCTGAAAACTCCATTTCAGGTTATACAGTAGGTATTGATCACGATTATATTTCTTCATTCAATTTGAAAATGGCAGCCGGTAGAAGTTTTGACATGCAACATCAAAATGAGCGAAAGCACGTTATCCTTAATCGCGCCATGGCTGAAGCATTGGATTTTAAGGATCCAAAAATGGCATTGGGTGAAAAAGTGATACAAAACGATACGCTTGAAGTAATCGGGGTTTTGGAAAATTATCATCAAATGTCATTGAAAGAAACCGTCTCTCCGTTGGTGTTTCGATACACGCCTAACTTTGCCTCATTCTACGCTTTCAAAATTGAAAGCAACGACTATCAAAGAATTTTGTCTTCGTTGGAAGAGCCATGGAAAACTTATTTCCCGGGCAACCCGATGGATTATTTTTTCCTGGATAAATTTTTTAATCGTCAGTATGAAAGTGACCGTCAATTCGGGCGCGTGTTCAGTATTTTCACTGGCCTCGCCATTTTTATTGCATGTTTGGGATTGTTTGGATTGGCTTCATTCATGACCATTCAGCGAACCAAAGAAATAGGAATAAGAAAAGCGCTGGGTTCTTCTTCCACGAAAATCATCTTACTCTTGTCGAAAGGGTTCATTCAATTGGTGCTCGTTGCCAATCTTATTGCATGGCCCCTGGCGTGGTGGATTATGAATTCATGGTTGCAATCTTTCCCGTACCACATCGACATCAATCCTATCTTATTTATTGTTGCAGGACTTGGCGTTGTAGCCATTGCATTTCTCTCCGTTGGGTTTCAAACTTTCAAGGCATCAAGAGTAAATCCTGCCAAGACACTGAAGTACGAGTAGACCTTCTAAATTGAACATTTAGAAAGCCTTGTATCAAATGATACGAGGCTTTTTTATTTCGTATTGAAAATATATTTCTTATTTCTTTAACAAAATATATAATAATCCGTACATTAGTCTTACAAAATATAGACAAATGCAAAAAGAATATTTGGGCGAATTTGAGGAACTGGTGCTCACCATGGTTGGTATCCTTCAAGATGATGCTTATGGCAATGCCATTGTCAATGAAATTAAAGATAGGGTTGGCCGCACGGTTAATCTGAGCGCAGTTCACGTTACGCTTTATCGACTCGAAGACAAAGGTTATGTGAAATCAGGAATGGGGGGTGCAACCAATGCGCGAGGAGGAAGACGTAAAAGAATTTTCACCATCACGAATGCAGGCCTTGCAATGCTTCGGGCAAAGAAAGAACAGCAGGTGGAGCTCTGGAAGCTAGTGCCTCAATTGAAAATTTCTGGAATTTAAACTGTTACCGGAATCGTCTGACTCGGTAACTAGTTAAAAGCGTTTTATGAAAAAGATAGAGGCTCGTAACAATTTGGCTCTTCGCATCCTTCAGCGATTTTGCCCGCGAAAACTATTCGAAGGCATTGAAGGAGATTTGATTGAGCAATTTGAGGTTGATGTAGAAGCTGTTGGAGAGCGGAAAGCAAACACGCGTCTATTCTTTAATGCACTTCGATTTTTAAGACCAGGAATTATTTTAAGAAATAAATTTTCATTTCAACTAATTAATCTAATCATGTTTAGCAATTACTTGACGATAGCGTGGAGAAACCTTTTGAAGAATAAAGCATTTTCCGCTATCAATATTATTGGGCTTGCTTTAGGGCTTGCAGCCTGTTTGTTCATTTTTCAGTTTGTTGGTTTTGAGTTGAGCTTTGACAGTTTCAATGAAAAACTTGAGAGAACCTACCGTGTGACGAATGATCGTTTTCAAAATGGAAAACTAATTCAGCATGGCACGATCACGTACCCAACAATCGGTGCTACTATGGCCAAAGATTTTCCTGAAATAGAGGAACACACACGCATTATGCCGGGTGGTGATTTGAATGTGAAAATTAATGATAAAAATTTTAGAGGTGATCGGTGCAACTTTGCTGACGAAAAATTCTTCTCTGTATTCAGTTATAAAATACTTGCAGGCAACAGGCCAACCTTGTTAAAAGATCCTTACACCGTTGTCCTCACAAAGACGACGGCGAGTAAATATTTTGAGGACTACTGATAATGATTATTCAAAGCTTATTGGTAAAACCCTTTTTTGGGGACTTGACACACGGCCTTATGCGGTAGTTGGCATATGCGAAAACATTCCAACCAATTCTCACCTTCAATTTGATGCCCTTGTTTCCTACTCCACACTTTATGATGGCAAAGACAAAGACGCCGATATCAGTTGGACATGGTCAGATATGCGTCATTACCTTGTGCTAAAACCAGGCGTAGATTATAAACAGCTGGAAAGTAAATTTCCTGCCTTTAGTGATCGATATTTCAAAGGTGATAAGGTGAGCGGCAGTGTGGAGAAATTTTATTTACAACCTCTGAAAAATGCACACCTTTATTCGGATTACGAATATGATGTAGCAACAACCGCCAGTGGCAAAGCCGTATGGGCGATGTTGATCGTCGCGGTTTTTATATTGGTGATCGCCTGGATCAATTATATCAACCTTACTACATCTCGGGCTCTTGACCGAGCAAAGGAAGTTGGGCTCCGCAAAGTGATGGGCGCGTTCAAGACTCAACTGATGAAGCAATTTATTTTTGAATCATTACTCATTGCTGCAATCGCCTTCTCACTTGCTTTTGTTATCGTGCTGCTGTTGCAAACTACTTTCAATCAAATTGTAAGCAGGGATCTTTCGCTGGCCTCTTTAATTCAATCACTTTCTCTAAAACATTTGACTGGTTTAGCTGCGTTGCTTATTGGAGGAGCTTTGTTATCAGGGTTTTATCCTGCGTTTATTCTCTCTTCTTACCAACCGGTAACGGTATTGAAGGGAAAATTCACACGTTCTCAAAGAGGAAATTTCCTGCGAAAAGCGCTTGTCATTTTTCAATTTACTTCTTCAGCAGCACTGATCACAGCCACGTTCATTGTGTCGAACCAGATTGACTTTATGAATAAGGCTGATCTGGGCTTCAACAAGAATGATATTCTGTTAGTGCGTGCCCCCGAGTTAATGACGTGGGACTCCACTTTTGTTCAGCGAGTGGAAAGTTATAAAGATGAATTGTCGAAAGTTCCTGGAGTCGTCAACTCAACCACTTCATGGAGTATTCCCGGTAGAAGGTTGGGAAGATCGTTCGGGATTCGGCTGAGTGATCAACCTTCTGATGCACATTACACCATGAGTAATCTTGGCGTGGATCATGGTTTCTTTGATACGTACGGTATTT